>JBGPSQ010000165.1:0-6788 GCA_041490205.1 Gallionellaceae bacterium | reverse complement strand
ACTTCTTCATACAGCGCTACGCCCCCTGCTACGTGGACGAGGTGCGCCAGTTCATCGAGTGTGTCCGTGACGATAAGCCAACCCCGACGACCGGGGCGGACGGCCGCGCCGCAGTGGCGCTCGGCCACGCAGCCGGAAAATCGCTGCGCGAAAACCGCCCTGTCAAGGTGAGCGAAATTACGGCGGCTTGTTACAAGACATCCCCTTCTAATTCTTGAATAAAGGAGCAATAAAATGTCAACAAACGTACCGCAAGGATTTCTCCCCACCAACCAGCCCGACCTGTTCTTTGAGGACAACGCGGTTGGCCGCATGAAAAAAGAAGTCTGGGATGCGAGCGACGAGCAGATTGACGCCATCCTGGCCGATTACGGCATCCCGTCGCCAGTGGAGTGGGGCAAGCCCGGCTCGTACATCCAGACCACGACCCGCTGGCAGGTGGAAGCCAACCGCAAGAAGAATGATGTGGTCTTTATCCCGGTCGGTTGCACCGAACTGCACGGCCAGCACCTGCCCAGCGCCGCCGACACGCTTTACGTCAGCGCGATATGCGAAGGTGTGCGCCGTTTCACCGCCAAGCGCGGCGCGCCGGTCAACCTGGCGCTGCCGCCGTTGAACTACGGCGGCCATCCCTATCACCACATGGGTATGCCCGGCACGGTCATCGTTCGCGAGCATGTGGTGCGCGAGATGATGATCGACGTGATGCTCGGCCTGTGGAACGACGGTTTCCGCAAGCAGCTCATCGTCAACAACCACGGCCAGTTGTGGATGCTCGAATCAGCGGTGCAGGAATTCCAGAAGCGCTACCAGCTTCCGGGCATTTTCCGCGTGATCGACTGGCACCGCGGCGTGCGTGAGTTCTTCCGCACTATCGAACGCGGTGGGCAGATGGACACCAACTTCGTCCACGCGGATGAATCCGAGACCTCGCTCAGCCTGCTCCTGCACCCCGATATGGTGGACATGGACTACGCTGTGGATACCGAGGGCAAATCCTACCTGCCCGAAGGGCACTTCGACAAGTCAGTTGACCCATTCGGACGCCCAAGCCGCTGGTCGGAGGGCGAAGGGCACTTTGCCATCGAAATCGCAGCGACACCCGAAGGCGTGGTCGGAAAAGCGAAGTCGGGTGCGGCGCAAAAAGCCAAACGCCCGATGGCCGCCATCCTGAAATACCTGACGCTGTGGAATGACCACATCCTCGAAGCCTTTCCCGCCGGGAGTGTTCCGCCGGTCGAGGAAGTCACTCTGCGCACCGAAAAAGAAATGGAACCCTACCTGCGCGAACCGCTCAGTAAAGGCTGGAAGCCCGTCTATGGAATCCCACGCATCGGGCAGGGGACGGAAGTCTAACCTGTCATTGCGAGTCGCCGATGCACTTCCTACGGCGTGACAATCTCCCGCTTGACGGGAAAATATCATCGAGAAGCATCCACCGATTAAACGGAGATTGCTTCACTCGCTAAGAACGTTCGTTCGCAATGACACAAAATTGAAAAAGGAGTAAATCATGAAAGGCAAAATGCAAGGCGTCACCCTGATCGCAGACTGGGCTCCCAAGCCTGGATTCAAACTCGGCGCGAAAGATATCGAAGGCCGCCAGACGTACTTGGGAAGCCAGGTATGGCGCAATCCGCGCTTTGAGATCCGCGAATACGACATCCCCACACCGGGACCGGAGCAAGTGCTTTTGGAAGTCAAAGCCTGTGGCATCTGCGGCTCGGATGTTCATATGGCACAGGCTGAAAAAGACGGGTACATCTTTTATCCCGGTCTGACCGGTTTCCCCAGCATCCTGGGGCACGAATTCTCCGGCGTGGTTGTGGAAGCGGGCAAAAACGCCCGTGACAAACGAACCAACAAACCCTTCAAAGGCGGCGAGCCGGTCACCTCCGAGGAAATGCTGTGGTGCGGACAATGCAAGCCCTGCGCCGACGGCCAGCCCAATCACTGCGAGCAATTGGATGAAGTCGGCTTTAACGTCAACGGCGCGTACACCAAATATTTGGTGCTGCCTGCCCGCACCATCTGGAGTCTGGAACCGCTGCGGAAAAATTACACAGGCGATGATATTTTCGTCGCGGGCAGTCTGGTCGAACCGACGGCTGTGGCCTACAACGCCGTCATTGAGCGCGGCGGCGGAATCCGCCCGGGCGACCGGGTCGTCATCCTGGGCGCGGGGCCGGTGGGCATCGCAGCCTGCGCCATTCTCAAGCACGCCGGGGCCTCAAAGGTCATCATCTCCGAAACCCAACCGGAACGCGCCGCCATGGCGCTGAAACTGGGCGCCGATTACCACATCAACCCTGCCAAGGAAAACTTTGCCGACCGCGTGCTCGAAATTACTGACGGCATGGGCGCTGACCTGTTCATGGAAGCCACCGGCCTGCCGGAAGTTGTTTATCCCGGCATCGAGCGCGTCATCTGGGAAGGCCGCACGCTTAACAGCACCGTGGTCGTCACCGCCCGCGCCGAAGCCAAGATGCCCGTGACCGGCGAAGTGCTGCAGGTACGACGTGCCCGCATCATCGGTGCGCAGGGACATTCCGGGCACGGCAACTTCCCGCGCGTCATCGAATGCATGGCTTCCGGCATGGACATGACCCCCATGAGCACCAAGAAAGTCAGCCTGGAGGAACTGCCCGCAAACGTCATCAAGTTGCAGACCGACCGCTCGGAGTGCAAAGTAACTTACATCGCTAAATAATTCACCCACACCCCCGCCCCTCTCCCCGAACAGGAGAGGGGGGAGAAAAGTAATGAACCTGTCCATTGTCCTTTCGACCCAGCCCGCTCAATTCCAGGCCGCCACTTTCAAAGGCGACCTGGAGACGAACCTGGCACGCATCGCATCCTTTGGTTATGACGGCGTCGAACTCGCTATCCGCGACCCCAAACTGGTTGATCTGGATTCCCTGGAGGGACTCGTCCGCAAGCACAAGTTGAGCGTGCCCGCCATCGGCACCGGTCAGGCTTGGGGTGAGGAAGGGCTGTCGTTCACCGACCCAGACCCGGCGATTCGGCACCTCGCAATCGAACGCATCAAGAGTCATGTGCCTGCTGCCATCCGCTTCGAGGCCGTCATCATTATCGGGTTGATTCGCGGCGTCCTCAAACCGGGCGTGGAGCAAGCCCAGGCGATAGACTGGCTCGTCAACGCCCTTCACGAGTGCAGCGAGGCCGCCCGTCCGCATGACATCCGCCTGGCGCTGGAACCCATCAACCGCTACGAAACAACGCTCATCAACAACACCTCGCAGGGACTGGAACTCATCGAGCGCGTCGGCGCAGACAATTTCGGCCTGCTGCTCGATACCTTCCACATGAACATCGAGGAGCCAAGCATCGAGGCGAGCATCCGCGCCTGTGGTGCGCACATCTTTCACTTCCACGTTGCAGACTCCAACCGCTGGTATCCCGGCGCGGGACATTTGGATTTCAGGTCCATCCTGAACGCGCTTTTTACCACCGGCTATCAGGGCTGGGTCTCCGGTGAATTCATGCCCGGACCTAACGCCGAGACAGCGGCGCAAATGAGCATCACCCACCTGCGCCAGATGGAATAGCCAAATCACATGAACGCAGGCCTTTCCTTCGACCGCGCCGCGAGTTTCTACGACAGCACCCGCGATCTGCCCGAACCGGTCGCCACGTTGGGGATTCGAGCCATCCTGGACGTAACCAGACCGGGCGGGCGCATCCTCGATGTGGGCACGGGAACAGGCCGGGTCAGCATCCCGCTGCTGGAACGCGGCGCGGATCTGATCGGCTGTGACCTGTCCACCAAGATGATGACACAGTTACGCCAGAAATTCCCACCCGCGCGGCTGGTGCAAGCAGATGCATCCCAGCTGCCTTTTCCGGGCAAGCACTTCGATGCGCTGCTCACCTGCCATGTAATGCACCTGGTCGGTCCATGGCGCGAGGCGATGCGCGAATACCGGCGGGTATTGAGACCGGGGGGTGTCTATATCAATGCAAGGGATCAGGAGGGTGAATCTGTACGGAAGCAGGTGAGAGACTTCTGGCAAGGCCGGGTGAAAGCGCTCGGTGTCAGTTCACAGCGGCCGGGCATCCAGAGCGAAAAGGATTTATATGATGAACTGCTCAAAATGGGAGCGGAGGTGAGACAGGTCGAAGTCGTCCGCTTTTCCCGTGCTATCACCGTGTGCGATGTAATTGAGGAGATTGCCAACCGCACCCATTCGCACACCTGGGGGATTCCCGACGACACCTTTGCCGCCAGCCTCCAGGAACTGCGTGAGTGGGCGGGGTACACATACAGTGATCTGGATCAAAAAATCGAAGAAGAATCCCAATTCATTCTGGACCTGGCTTATTTTACAGACTGAATTTCCTACTGGCTGGTCTGGATAATCCCGTCGGTCAACCGTCTTGTTAGCCCCCACCCACCGGCGGAAATAACTTGACTTCATCCTGGGCTGATACAAAAGCCTCCTGCAGGTCCACGATCTGGCCGTTGACCACTGCCAGATTGATCTCGGCGACCGGAATCCCCAGCCCGGCGAGCACCTCGCTCAACCGGGCCGGTTCTTTCAATTCCACTTCCACCCAGCGCGGATGGCCGGGGAGATAAAACGAAAACTGGCCACCGAGATGGAGTCTCATCGAGTTTCCAGCAGCCCGGCTGCCCACTCCAGCGACAACGCCTCCAGCCGTTCCCGGGTAGGCGTGCCAGTTTGGGCATCCCAGCCTTTTATCTTGTAGAGACGGGTGAGTGCCTGATCGAAGTCTTCGCGAGGCATGGACTGCCCCTGCAAAGCACCATTCTCAAGAGCCTGGAACAGCCGCTCAGGCAGGACATCATCCTTGCGCGAGAACCCCTCCCGGGCGTTGAAGACGCGCGCCAAGTTGGTCGCCCGCTCGCCCATCCGCAGGATTTCTTCCATATCGACCTCCCAGCCGGTGGCGTCGCGGACGGCTTCGAGCACATCATTCGGGTTGATAAATGAACGCGGCGCGGGACCGAAGAAACACAGCCCCGAGACTTTTTCAAAACTGGTCCAGCGTTCCAGCGTGAAAAAGTGACTCGTCTTCTCCTCCGTAAAGACGCGCGGAGGCTGTGCCTGCTGAATGCCAAGCGCCTGCGCGCCCTTGAACGAGAGCGAATCAGGGTTGGCCAGCATGGGGTCGTGCGCGACGACGAGATGGTCTGCGCCGATTTCAGAAATGGCGTATCCCAGTCCCACATTATATTTGCCGCGCGGTTCGTGCATGGCCAGCTCCTGACCTTTGACCTGCATGGCGAAGAAGGCCGCCTCGCCGCCGATGGCTTGCGCGGCGCGCTTGCTGCCCTCGGCCAGCAAATTGCCAAAGCCCTGCCGCAGGGCAATTCTTTCGATCATCGCGAGCATCGCCGAGGCATTGCCAAAACGCAGGTCGATGCCATCGGTATCCGTCAGCCCGATCAGGCCGTGCTCAAAGCATTCCATCGCGAATGCGATGGTGGCGCCGGTTGAAATAGTATCCAGCAAGCATTGGTTGCACAGCTCATTGGCTTTGGCGATGACCTGCAAATCGTCCACCCCGCAGTTCGAGCCGAAGGCAGCGACCGTCTCATACTCCGGTCCGCCATACTCGGAGACGCGCCCGTCCACCGCCACCTCGCGCTTGCAGCGCACGGCGCAGGCATAGCAGCTGCGACGAGCGGTGAGCAACTGCTTCTCGTAAGCCTCCCACTTGATATTATCCACGCCTTCAAACGCGCCTTTGCGGAAGTTGAGCGTGGGCAGTATGCCGCCTGTGTTCAGCGGTTCGACCAGCCCCGGCGTGCCGCGCTGCTGCAGGTCCCAGCTCTGCGGATGTTTCTGCGCCTCCTGCGAGAGTCGCTTGCCCAGCGCCTGCAGCGAGGCCGCATCGTGCGCCAGCGTCAAATAGCGTTGATGCCCGCGCACCGCCACAGCTCTGAGATTCTTGGACCCCATCACCGCGCCCATGCCGTTGCGCCCGTTGAAGTGGCGCAGGTCATTGGTGATGCACGCATAGCGCACCAGGTTTTCTCCCGCCACGCCGATTTGCAGCACACGGATCTTTTCATCGCCCAACTCGGCGCGGATGTCCGCCTGCACCTCAACGGGAGACCGCCCCCACAGATGTTTAGCAGAACGCAGCTCGGCTTTGCCATCCTGTATCCATAAATAAGCCGGTTCAGCGGCTTTGCCGGTGATGAGGACGGCTTCGAAGCCCGCCATCTTGAGTTCCGGTCCCCAGAATCCTCCCGCCTCCGATTCACCGTAGCCGCCCGTCAAAGGAGAGCGCGCTGAGACTACGTAGCGCGTCGCTGTCGCCACGGGCGAGCCGGTCAGCAGCCCATTGGCAAGGATCAGCATATTCTCCGGTGCGAACGGCTCAGTGTGCACCGGCATTTCACGCAGCAGGAAATATCCCGCCAGCGCCTTGCCGCCCGGGTACAGGCGATAGAAATCTTCCGAGAGTTCTTCAACCGCAAGCGCGCCCGTGGTTAAGTTGACTCGTAGAATTTTGGCATTGCTTCCGTATGGCATATCACACCTCTCAAATGTTTAATGACAACAGGCTGGCAGCCACAGCATAGCATCTCAATCACAATCTCGATGAGCGCCCGCAACGGCAGGTAAGAACTCATTATGAGAATTAATAGCATGGAATTATTATAGCCGAATGAGAGATCAAAAATCAGCATGACACAGGATATCCAATGTGTTTTGGAAACCGCCAGTAATCCATACCCACTGATAATGGTTTGCCTTCAGGACATTTTAAAGACGCATCTACTTTGGCTTTTT
>JBGPSQ010000164.1:0-6790 GCA_041490205.1 Gallionellaceae bacterium | reverse complement strand
TTTTTTTTGTTCCCCCCTGGCTTGGGGGGGGGGTTTGGTTTTTTTGTTTTTGTTCGCCCCGGGGGCCCGCTCGTTCACCCCCCCCCGGGGGGGGGGGTTGGTTGGGGGGGCCCCCCGAAACGGCTGAGCTTCTACCCCCTCCCCCGCCCTCCCCCTGCAAGGGGGAGGGGGTATTGGCCGGATCTTTTTTACTATCCAGCTCCCGCAGCCAGGTCTTGAACCCGAACCGCTCCAGCAGCACGCGCATGTGTTCGGTGTCCTGCGCCGGGGCAATAAGCTTGTCGAAATGCATGGGCAGCGCCACATCGCACTTCACCGTAAGCAGTCGGCGCGCCTGCGGCAGCCAGTCCAGGGTGTTGCGCAGGTTTTCGCCCACCACGCCGCCGATCTCGCTGGCGTGCACCATCAGGTTATCGAGCGTGCCATATTGGCTGAGCCATTTGACTGCGGTCTTGGGGCCGCACTTGGCCACGCCCGGCACGTTGTCCACGGTATCGCCGACCAGCGCAAGGTAATCCACGATGCGTTCCGGCTTTACGCCGAATTTTGCCTCAACGCCCGCCTCGCCCAGCTTTTCTTCGCTCATGGTGTTCACCCACAGCACATGCGGGTTCACCAGTTGCGTCAAGTCCTTGTCGCCGGTGGAAATGATGGTGCGCACTGCCTGCTGTTCCGCCTGCCGCGCCAGGGTGCCGATCACGTCGTCCGCCTCGACGCCTTCCACCATCAGGATGTTCCAGCCATAGGCGGCGACGGCCTCGTGCAGCGGCTCGATCTGCGCGGCCAGTTCTTCCGGCATGGGCGGGCGGTGCGCCTTGTATTCGGGATACAATTCATCGCGGAAGGTCTTGCCCTTGGCATCGAATACGCAAACGCTATAATCTGCCGGGTAATCGGCGCGCAGCTTGCGCAGCATGTTAAGCACGCCGTAGATCGCGCCTGTGGGCTCGCCCCGGGGGCTGCGCAAATCTGCCTGCCCCAGCGCATGGAATGCGCGATAAAGGTATGATGAGCCGTCAACCAGCAATAATGTCTTCATTTTAAGATATGGTTCCGTCAGACATGAGCACCACCTTTCCCGCGGGAATGGCCCCCGCCGGTCTGGCCCCCACTGAAATGGCAATTTCCCGCTATTATCTCAGAATTCGCGCGGCCGACCGGCGGCCTGCGCGGCTTCTGCCCTGACTTTTTCATTTTCGCCTGCGCATGGCCAATCTCAATATCTCCAACCGGGCGGCAAGTGCCGCATTGCTGGCCTTGCCGCTCGCTGCGGCATGGTTCTTTGTCCCGCAACTTGCCGATGCATTCGAGATCAAGCACCACATCCTGTATTTTGGCGTAATGATACTGGTCCTGGCCTTGCTCAGGGCCGGTCAATTGGCAAACTTTTCCGTTCCCGGGGGACTGTTAGGCTGCGGCTTGCTGGTTTGGCTGCTGGGCGTGGGCGTGTCCTTTTACGCCGCCAGCAACGATTATTTCTCCACCCGGACGCTGCTGGAGGTGGTGGCATGTTTGCTGTTGACGCTGGCCCTGTTCAATTTGCGCGACCCGAAAAATTCGCTGCGCATCCTGGAGCATGGAATCATCATTGCCAGCCTGGGCGTGGCGGTTTTTGCGCTGAAGCAGCAGTTCCTGCCGGACTGGCTGGATCCAGGTTTCAGCGCGCTGGGAAAATTGCAGATTTATTCCACGCTGGGGAATCCCAATCTTGCCGCGCTGATTATCCAGGCCGGGGTGGCGCTGGCGGCTCGCCGCATTTTCCAGGGAAGTTTTGTTTACCGCGCCAGCCATGCCGTTTGCACCTTGCTCATGTTGGGCGGCCTGGCCGCCACCCAGGCGCGCCATGCCCTGATCGCCCTTGCCGTCATGACGGTGGTGGCTCTGTTATGGATGGGAACGCAAAGGGTCCGCTGGGTCACGCTGGCTGCCCTGTTGGCCGCCGCAGGCGCCGCCATCGCGGCACTTTTCTTCATGGACCTGCCGCCCTCGGTCACGCATTCCTTCAAGGGCCGGGCGTTCATCTGGCTGACTTCGCTGCAGATGCTGCGCGAACATCCCCTGACCGGCGTGGGCCTCGGGCAATATGGCATCAACCACATGGCCTATCAGGGCGAGCTGTTTGCGACGGGCCGGTTTGGCGCTTATTTCGATAACGCTTCGGTCATTACCGAGGGGCACAATGATTTTCTCAACTGGGGCGCAATGAGCGGTATGGCGGGCCTGATCGGCTTCGCCTTGCTGTGTGCCGTCACGCTGTGGAAAGGATGGCGCTCTTCCTCCTTGAAACAGGAGGCGCCCCAGATTTATTTGGCGCTGACCGGCCAGGTTGCGGCCATGTTTTTTATCGCGGTTACTTCCTATACCGTGCCGGGGCTGTTTTTCTGGTTGTTGCTCGGCGCGGCATGGGCGCGCATTGGTCTGCCGCGTTTTAGCTGGACGCCGCACACCGGGGGGCGGCTCGCATTTACCGCATGCTTGATTGCATTGCTGGCCGTGGATTTTTCCCCGGCATTGCACGAGGTGCGCGGCGCATACATCGAAGCGCGCGGCGACAGACTGATGGAAGAGCACGACTTGTGGCTTGCGCGAAAGGAGTATCAGCGCGCACTGCAGTGGGATCCGCATAACGGTCGGCTGCGGAAAAAGTATGCGACCGGCCTGTTCCTGTCCGGCGAGTTGCCGCAGGCGCTGGCCGAACTGGAAATTGCGAAGCGCTATTCGGGAGACCTGGGGATTTATTTGCTGGAAGGCGAGCTGCGCGCCCGGCTGGGCGACCTGGAAGGCGCCGGAACGGTGTACCGGCAAATCATCGCTTCTTTCCCCGAGATGGTCAGCGCCCATTTCATCCTCGGGCAAGTGTATCAGTTGCAAGGCCGCAAGCAGGAAGCCATCGCCGAGTTCCACAAGGTGCTCGACATCCAGCCTTCGCCATTCAACCTGAACATGACCCCGGAAAAAGTGGAATTGCAGAAGCGTATCGTCCGTGACTATCTGGATACCGCCGACACACCTCGGAGCGGCCAAGGAGCGGCTCCCGTGCCGGGCGGAATATCAGACGAGTAACCGAAAGCGGGTAAGGCCGCGCCGCGCAGGGACGGTCTCACCGGAATACCGGATCGCCCATGGCGGTGGTCCATCCTTTGGAAATGTCCGGCTGCCCATGCTCGACCACCTCGCAGCCGTCCTTGTAGCCATAGGATAACCCGGCATATAACACGGACTCATTGCGAGCAGAGTGCGCCAGCAGTCCGGCCTCGACCGGCTTGACCGGGGTGGCGGTCTTGTTTGCCGGATCTATCCTGAACAGCATGGCATATGCGCTGGCCGTAAGCTGCCCTTCCTTTTCGGACAACGAGAAATATTTCCCCTGCATCATGCCGAGCCGCTCCTGACGCTCATCCACAAACGCCAGTTTGTAATAGTCCCCATGCTTTTCGCTCAACAGCATCCACACCGTCTGGCCTGCCGCCACCAGTTCCGCCGGCGCTCCCGGCATAGCCGCGCTGACCGCCAGCCCGAAACGGGCCGATGCGGGCATTCCCGGTGCATGCAGTCCTATCCGCACCAGACGCGCATCGGCAGTTGCGAACCATGCTTCCCGTTCGCCGGAGGCGACATTGATAAATTGCTTGCCAGCCAGTAACGGATGCTGGACCCGTTTCAAAGCGCCATCCGCTGCATCCAGCAGGTAGATGCCGTTGCCAGCGGCCAGCCACATCCCGGCCTGCCCCATGGCAGCCTTGCGGATCACCTGCCAGTTTTCGACGGAGAGGCGCATCTGTTCCAGGATGTGGCTGGCGAATTGGTATCGGTACAGGTTGTCTCCATAGAACCAGACTGTCCCGGTTTGCTTGTCGTACACCATGTCACGCGGGCGCACCTCGTTGCTCGTCAAGCCCGGGATGGTGGCGGTCGATCCGGTGCGGTTGTCCAGCACTTGGGTGCCAGCCGGAGTCACATTCCAGGATAGCGCTCCCGTGCGGATCATGTTGTCCTGGCGTGTCTCGGCCGGCCCGCTTGCGGCGGACAAGAACTTCACGCGGGCAACCGGCTGCCATGCGGAAGCAACTGCCTGCAGTTGCACTTGGTCGGCCTTGCTCCACGCCAGTGGAATTTGACGCTCCGCCGCCATCGGTCCGGACGTGCTGGCTGAGGCGCCAGCAACCTGGGGCGTGCCCAGGGCGGGGTGCGCCAGCGCCAGGAACAGCACGGGCAATACGGAGCGAATGAACGGAGAGGCGTGCTTGCGGGAGATACTCATCGCGTTTCTTCCTCGAAAGTGCACAAGACTTTTTCTATGCTAGCATATGTTCCCGCGGCATGGTTCGGATTCAGGAGTTGTCCCAAGGTTAGGGAAACCGCCCCGTTCAACTATATAGAAAGCGTCAAATGGATAGCCAAACCCACGTCGAGTTAGCCGAACAACTGCTTGAGATGACCCAAGCCCCCGTCAATCTCTCCTTGCTGAGCCTGTTCCCGCAGATTGACCGATTCCCGCACACCCTGCACCGGGTATATGCCCACACGGTTTTCAAGGCGCGCCCGCTGACCGAAGTGGGCCTGCAGGTGCTGAAGGACGATAGCTGGACCGATCCCGCGCGGGCTTTCGACGTGCGGCGCTTCCAGGAAGAGAAGCCGAGGTTTCTCTCATATCTGGCCAACCAGAAGTGGGATATTCCCTCGCTTGACCGCGCGCATTTCGAATCAGCCTTGATGTCCTATATCTCGCATGTCTACCTGGACACCTACAATCAGCCGGCCCAGCCTTTCGCTCCCTATTCCATTTATTGTTCCGGCCAGTGGAAACTGTGGGAGAAGATCGGCGATTTCCGCCTGGCGCTTTACACCACCCCGGTCATTACCGAACTGCGCAGCGAATTATTTGCCCATCACCTGTGGAAGAACAAACCGGCGTTTTCACCCGTCGCGCTCATCCAGGCCATGATGGTGCGCATGTGCCGCCTCAGCCTGGACAAGATCGACGAGAACATCATCCCGACCGCAATGCTTTCGCTGATGCTGGAGCCGCTTGCCCCTGCGGCCATAACGGAGCCTTGCGCATTCCTGGAGGAATTCGAAAGCATCCTGAACCAATTGCATCTCAAGCATCTCGCCCCAGGCGCTGCCGTACCCGTCGCGCATGACATGCGCCGCCGGGAAGAGGGCGTGCCCGCATGAGCCAACCGGAAGCCGGCCTCGGTCCGGCGGGCTTCCCGTTCCGGCTGGCTGAATATGCGTGCCCGCTGATCAATCCGCCATCGCAGCGCGGGTTGTTCGAGAATAAGATACATAACATCCAACTGGCGATTGCGCGCTTCAGTCCGCCGGAATTGCGGCCGGGCCAAATATTTTCATTCTGGGATATTGCACAGGCTCCCACTGCGGAGAACGGTTTTCGCGAAGGCGCGATGTTCATCAACCAGCAGGTAAGGACTTCACTTGGCGGCGGACTCTGCCAGCTTTCCGGTCTAATATACAACCTGGCCCTGCTGTCCGGCTGCGAAATCATCGAACGTCACAATCACAGCATTGACGCCTATGGCGAGGAGCGCTACATCCCGCTCGGGCGGGATGCGACGGTTGCCTATGGACGCAAGAACCTGCGCTTCCGCAACCCCTACGACTTCCCGATATATTTCGAACTGCGGGTTGACGATCAGCGCGCTTGGGGGCACGTGTGGGGGGAACAGCCCATCGCTAAGCAGATCCGCATCGAGACATTGCTGATCCGCACCCTGACCAGCGAGGCGACACGCTGGGTGGCCGATCCCGCACTGCCCCTGGGCCAGCAAAACAGCGTGCCTGGCCTGACCGGAAAAATCGTCAAGGCGTGGCGAATATTCGAGAAACCGGAACTTCCGCCCAAACGGGAATTTTTGTCCAGTGATCATTACGCATGCACGCCCCGCTACATTCGCTATGGCCATCCCGGCCAGCCTTCGCTGGTGCGTAAAATCCTGGATCGCATGGGTATGCATGGATAGCCGCGATTACCACGTCACCATCAAGGGGCTGTTTTTCGACGAGCAAGGCCGTGTGATGCTGGTGCAGGAAGATTCGGGTGTCTGGGACTTACCCGGCGGCCGGATCGAGCACGGGGAGGATTTCCACGGCACGCTCAGCCGCGAATGCCAGGAGGAAATGGGCCTGGATTGCCGTATATTGGATCAGCATCCCTACTGGGCATGGTCGGCCCTGGACCGGGATGGCTTGTGGAAAGTCGTGCTGTGTTTTCGCATCACGCTCCCCCATCTCAATTTCACGCCCTCCGACGAATGCGTGAGCGTCGGATTTTTCGATGCCAACCGGTTCGGCGCACATGAGGTCGTGCCGCAAACCCTTCCCCTGCGCGCACTGCTGGAAGGGCGTGCCGCAAAACGCGCCGGGTGACATGCTCGCTGCTTATTTTTTCTTCGCCTGATCCGGACTGCCTTTCGTTTTTTTCTTCGGCAATTCAAGATAGGACGCTATACCAGGATGTGACGTATTTTCCAGCGCCAGGTTATATGCGGTCTTGCCCTGTTTATCCTTGGTGCGCACATCGGCCTTTTGCTTGATCATTTCCTTGACCAGGTCCACCAGTTCATAATCCTGTGTCGGCTCCTCTGCCGGATGCTGATAATACACAGTTTGCTCTCCCTGATTTTCCGCAGGCACGCCATTGGGCGGATGGTAATCGCGGGCGGCGGCACAGTGCAGCGCTGTGTAGCCATCGGCGTTTTGCGCCTTGATGTCCGCACCCCGCTTGAGCAACAACACCGCCGTGTCGAATTTATCCGGGAATCTGACA
>JBGPSQ010000163.1:0-6813 GCA_041490205.1 Gallionellaceae bacterium | reverse complement strand
TTCCTCATGGGCCCCACCGCCAGCGGCAAGACTTCTGTCGCGGTTGAGTTGGCGCAGCGCTTGCCGGTGGAAATCATCAGCGTGGATTCGGCGCTGGTTTATCGCGACATGAATATCGGCACCGCCAAGCCGGATGCCGCAACGCTCGCCCGCGCGCCCCACCACTTGATAGACATCATCCCCCCCACTGAGGCCTATTCCGCCGCCGCCTTCCGCCGCGATGCGCTGGGGCTGATGGCAGACATCACCGCACACGGCAAGATACCGTTGCTGGTGGGCGGCACCATGCTTTATTTCAAGGCGCTGCGCGAGGGCTTAAGCGCATTGCCGGAATCAGACCCCGCCGTGCGCGAAGCACTCAATGCGGAGATAGGGCAATACGGCATCGAACGTCTCTACCTGAAGCTCGCCGAGGTGGATGCCGAAACCGCCGCGCGCCTCGCGCCTGCCGACACGCAGCGCATCCAGCGCGCCATGGAAATCTTCCGCATCACCGGCCAGCCGATGTCCGCGCTGCTCAAGAACAAGGCGCAGGATGAGCTGCCTTACCGCGTCATCCCCATTGCCCTCATCCCCTCGGACCGCGCGCAACTCCATGCCCGCATCGCCGTGCGCTTCCGGGCCATGCTGCAACAGGGACTGGTGGATGAACTGTGCAGCCTGCAAAAAAAATATCCGCTCAATGCAGACATGACTTCCATGCGCTGCGTGGGTTACCGGCAGGCCTGGCAATTCCTCGATGGAGAGATCAACGAGGCAGAATTGCTTGAAACCGGCATCGCCGCCACGCGCCAGTTGGCCAAGCGCCAGCTCACCTGGCTGCGCTCCATGCCGGGCAACATCGAGGTCGATTGCCTGGCTCCGGGGCTGGAAAAAATCGTGCTTAGCGAAACAAGCAGGTTTATGTGTTAGCTGGCAACGAGCTGTCCTTATGCTCATTATTGTGGCAACATTCGTCGCCTGCTTGTTCGGGGGGTATGCTGTCCGTATAAACCCGGCGGGCCGATGCACCTCTTAACTATTTGATTCTCAACACGGGAGCTGTTTCATGAAATACAAATTGCTTGCCCTCGCAGCATCTGTTTTTCTTTTGGCCGGCTGCCTGCAGTCCTGGAAGGAATATTCCTCGAACGAAGGAAAGTATTCCGTGCTCATGCCGGGCACGCCCACCAATCAAACCCGAAACATGAACACGCCCACGGGCAGCATTACGCTATATGCCTCAGCCCTCGAAAACAATGACACTGGCTACGTGGTAACGTACAACGACATCCCGGAGTCCCTTTCCCAGGTCTTGACCCCGGAACTCTTGCTGCAATCAATCCGCAAAAGCGCGGTTTCAAATGTACAAGGCAAGCTTGTGGACGACCAGCCCATCACCCTCGCGAGCAAATACCCCGGACGCGAAATCCAGGTGGAAATACAGGATGGAAAGCGCGTCTTTCGCAACCGCATGTACATAGTCGGAAACCGACTGTACCAAGTAGTATTCGCAGGCACCAAGGATGAAATATTCTCCAAGGATGCCAACAAATTCCTGGATTCATTCAAAATCCTGGGAAGTTGATCAGCTACAGCTTGTCTTGTTCGATCAAGCCACTCACCTGCCCTCGGCCCGCCCAAGCGGGCCGATTTGCGCTAGCGCAACGGGTTGTGCGAATGCCCATGCCGCCCGCCATCAGATTACAATGACAGGAGTCGTTCCGTGAAAAGCAATTGGTTTGCCCCCGTAGTAATGATCATCCTGCTGGCCGGCTGCCTGCAGTCCTGGAAGGAATTTTCCTCTGCCGAAGGCAGGTACACCGTCCTCATGCCGGGCGCACCCACTGAAAAAACGCAAAACTTGAAAACTCCCGTCGGCGACTTGTCCATGCATGGCGCCTTCCTCGATCATAATCATTCCGGATACCTGGTGATGTATAACGATTTTCCGGAAGCCTTTGCCCAAGCGGCAGCGCAGGGCAGTGCGGCGCTGACGGACTCCCGTGACAGCTTGGTTGAAGGGTCTCACGGAAAGCTGGTGGGCGACCAAGCCATCACCCTTATGGGAAAATATCCTGGACGGGAAATACAGATGGAAATGCCGGACGGAACGCGCGCCCTGCGCGCCCGAATGTACTTAGTCAAGAACCGCATGTACCGGGTTGTTATTACCGCCCTGAAGGATGACCTGTTTACCAAGGATGCCAACAAGTTCATGGAATCCTTCAAGATTCAGGAAAATTAATTTTTCCCTGGCCTGCCGGGGCTTGCCTTATTCGATCAAGCCACGCAGCCGCCACTGGCCAGCCCAGGCAGGCCGATTTTTTCAAGCGTGACAGACTGTGCAGATGTCTGTCACGCCTCACACCATTATTTAAACCTGTACAGGAGCCGTCCCATGAAAAGCAAGTGGTTTTCCCTCATAGCATTGATCGTTCTCATGGCCGGTTGCCACCCGGCAGCGTGGAAAGAGTTTACTTCAGGTGCTGGACAATTTTCCGTTCTCATGCCGGGCGAA
Source organism: Gallionellaceae bacterium (assembly GCA_041490205.1). Classification (GTDB taxonomy): domain Bacteria; phylum Pseudomonadota; class Gammaproteobacteria; order Burkholderiales; family Gallionellaceae; genus DATDDB01. Next base: position 4,313 of record JBGPSQ010000163.1, on the reverse strand, counting down.
CCCACCGAAGGAACACAAAACGTAGACACGCCCTTCGGTCCCATTGCCGTCCACACTTTTATGGTTGAACTAAAGAATAAGGATGTTGCGTACGTGACCGGCTACAGCGACTACCCGGAAGCGGCCATACAGGCGATCGGTGCGGAAAAGGCATTGGATGGCGCGCGCGATGGCGTGGTATCCAACATTCACGGCAGGCTCATTGCCGAGTCATTCATCACTCTCCAGAATAAATACCCCGGACGGGACATAAAGGTAGAAGCGCGGGATGGAAAACACGCCGTGCGGAATCGCGTATACCTGGTCAAGAACAGGCTGTACCAGGTTTTAATTGTGACAAACACAGATGGCCTTCTTTCGAATGATGCCGTCAAGTTTCTGGACTCATTCAAGCTGCAGGGAAATTAGGCGGGGCAGGCTCCGTTAAAAGCGCCGCCTATAGCGTTCGCGGGCTGGCGCGCCAGCCTGAAAAATTGCGCCCCTGAACCATGTGGATTTATGCTAACGTGATATTGATACTGGGCGCTTTAGCCGCCGCTTCTTGACGCGCACCACGCGCACAGCATGTCGTCATTAACTTCGTTAAGGAGGAATGAACCATGATCAGGATAGCCATCATTGTCGGAAGCACGCGCCCCGGACGCAAGGCCGATTCGGTCGCCAAATGGGTGCATGGCATCGCGGGGAAGCGCGGCGATGCCGAATACGAAATCGTAGACATCAAGGACTACAACCTGCCCTTGCTGGACGAGCCCTTGCCGCCCTCGCTGGGGCAATACAGCCATGCGCACACCAAGACCTGGGCGGTGAAGATCGCCTCTTTCGACGCCTATGTTTTCGTAACGCCGGAGTACAACCACGCTACATCCGGCGCACTCAAGAACGCAATTGACTACCTATACCGCGAATGGAACAACAAGGCGGCGGGATTCGTCTCATACGGCAGCATGGGCGGCGCGCGCGCCGTGGAAAACCTGCGTCTGGTGATGGGCGAGCTGCAAGTCGCCGACGTGCGGGCGCAGGTCATGCTCTCGCTTTTCACCGACTTCGAGCATTTCACCGTGTTCAAGCCGGCAAGCATGCACGAGGCCGCAGTCAACACCATGCTCGACCAGCTGGTGGCATGGGGCGGTGCGATGAAAACCCTGCGCAAGTAGGATCACCGGAACATCGTTCCCGCACGGGCGGAAACGATGCGCCGCTCCTTTCCCCTCCCTTCTGGCAATTTTCCCTCCGGCGCAGTAGTATGCACCCAAGTCGTATTCATTCATTTCGAGGAGTCATTACATGCTGTACACCACAGGTTCGAAATTCTTCCGCTTCGCCCTTTCCATGCTGCTGCTGGCGCTCGTCGCGGCTTGCGCCACCGCCCCGGAGCCCTTTTTCGACGCTGCCGAGAGGGGCGACATCCGCAGCCTGAAATCACAACTGGAGAGTGGAACGAGCCTGGACAAGCGCAACCCGAAAGGCGAAACGGCATTGATGGTGGTGGCGCGCAACAACAACGAGCCTGCCACGAAATTCCTGCTGAGCAAGGGCAGCGACGTGAACTCGAAGGACAAAGCCGGTTTCACCACGCTCATGGCCGCCAGCGAGGGGGGCAACATCGGGATCGTGAACAGCCTGCTGGCCAGGGGCGCCAGGGTGAACGACGTGTCAACCGATGGCACCACCGCGCTTTTGGCAGCGGCGCAAAAAGGGCGTATCTCGGTAGTGGATATTTTGCTGATGAAGGGCGCGGACATGAACGCCAAGGACAAGGACGGCATGACTGCCCTGGGCTACGCGAAGAAAAACAAGTTTGAAAGGCTCACCAAATATCTCGTGGATGCCGGGGCGAAGGAGTAGTCCTGCCGTCGCGGCGCATTGCCCCCGGCGGAGGATCACGTCCAAACCGGGGGCAGCGGCCTCAACGCAACCAGTTCAAAGGGGAAGCATGGGATCGGCAAAATCGTTGGTGCTGACGGTCATTGCATGTGCGGCATGGCTTAACGCCTTTCCGGCTGCGGCAGAGGAAGAAAAGCATCATGAAGGCGAGAAGCATCGTTCTGACGCACCGGACAGTGATCGGACAAAGACGCCTCAGTCAGGCAAGATAATTTCCGGGGCGCCCACATCGCCTCGCGTGCCGGAAAATCCAGCATCGCCTCGCGCCCCGGAAAATCACGACTCTCACGATTCGTACCATCCTTCAGATGGCGAGGCTATTCTGTTTGACTTACTCTTCGGCTCGCGTGATGAGGCAGATACCGGGCAGCATTCATCGCGGCTTTCAAGCTCCCGCCAAACCAGTTTTAACGACCTTCATATCGAAACCGGCCAGAACTGGTATGTGACCTATATGGGGCTGGGAGCGGGGAAAAGCGTGGCTTATTATCCCTCGAACTCAAACTCCCATTCCGCATGGAAAGCGTTCGTCGGCGCCAGATCGAATAACTTCGGCGTTGATTTCGGGCTCAATAACCTGAGCGTAATTTCGACGACGATCAATTCGCAACCGGTTGATGTGAGCGCGGTCGCTCTTTCGTTTTCCGCGGTGGGTTACCTCCCGCTGGCAAAGAATACCGATTTATTCCTGAAGTTTGGCGGTGTCGCCTGGAGCGTAACCGCGAACCGCAACACAGCTGGCAATCTTCCGGTAACGAATGGAACCGGCCGGGTGCTCGGTGCCGGATTTGAAATCAGGGACAGTAAAGGCGTATATTTCTTAAGGCTTGAAAAGGAGATGTTCCGGGATGTATATCAATCCAAATTTTATACTTTTGCCGGTCTGAGCCTGGGTAGCTACGATTAGCCGTGCTTGCCGGGCACACACCCGCAGGCTTATCCAGCTTGGCTGCCAGGGCGAGCATCGCCCGGCCTACCCCGCGCGCTGCCGCCTCGCCTCAAACAAGCAGATTCCCGCGCTGACCGATACGTTCAGGCTTTCCACGCTGCCCAGCATGGGGATGCGCACAAGCTGATCGCAGGTTTCCCGGGTCAGCCTGCGCAATCCCTCGCCTTCCGCGCCCAGCACCCAGGCCAGCGCGCCGCTGTGCCTGAAGCCATGCAGGTCGGTTTCGGCCTCGCCCGCCGCACCCACCACCCAGATGTCGCGCTCCTTCAGTTCGCGCAGGGTGCGCGCGATGTTGGTCACGGTGATGTAGGGCACGGTTTCCGCCGCGCCGCAGGCGACTTTTTCCACTGTCGCGGTGATCCCCACGGCGCGATCCTTGGGGGCGATGACGGCATGCACGCCGAAGGCATCGGCGCTGCGCAGGCAGGCGCCGAGGTTGTGCGGGTCCTGCACGCCGTCCAGCACCAGCAGCAGGGCGGGTTCGGTGAGGGTGTCCAGCACGTCGTCCAGGTGCTGCACTTTCTGCGCTGCGTGGACGCGGGCGGCCACGCCCTGGTGGCGCGCATGGCCAGCCATACCATCGAGGCGCTTGCTGTCCACCGGCACGATGCGCACGCCAGCGGTTTCCGCCAGTTTCAGCAGTTCGCGCGCGCGCGGGTCGCGGCGCTGGGTGTCCACGTAGATTTCCAGCACGCTGTCGGCATGCTGGCGGATGCGCGCGGTGACGGCATGGAAGCCGTGAATGATGCGGGTTTCAGCCATGCTTATTGTTCTCTTTCAGAAGATGTTGATGATGTGAATGGTGATGTGCTTTGGGGCGGGGAGGCTCACTTGTCCAGGCCGAAAAAGCGCCGGATGGTGGCCAGTATTTCGGTGCGTTGCTGGCTGATGCCCGCGTGCGCGGCTTCTTCGCTTATGTCTTGCAACGCGACGTTCTGCTCGGCCTTGCGTATTGCCATGATCTGCGACATTTCCTCGGCGATGGCGGGGCGGGCATGCAGGATTTCCTCGAACATGTCCTTATCCACCCGGTAGCATTCCACGTCGGTCTTGGCCATCACGGAGGCCGAGCGCGGCGCGCCGGTCATCAGCCCCATCTCGCCGAAAAAGCTGTTGCGGCCCAGGTCGCGCAGCACATGCTTCCCGCCTCCCGCAACCTCCAGATAGACTTCGGCCTCTCCGCTGATGATGATGTAAAGCCAGTGAGCGGACGCCCCCTGCTTGGAGATGATGTCGCCCCGGGCAAACTGGGAAAAGCGCAGGCGCTCGGCCAGCACGGTCAATTCTTCGTCCGTCATCTGGGAGAACAGCTCCACCTTGCGCAATATCTTCAGGCGCAGCGCAACCTCGCGGTGGCGCACCCCCTCTTCGTATTTTTCGGTTTCCTTGGTGAGATGGATATTGCGCTCGTCCACGGCCAGCCTGATGCCTTCCCGCTGCAGCGCCGTCGCGATGTGCCAGCGCATGGCGGCATCGG
>JBGPSQ010000162.1:0-6906 GCA_041490205.1 Gallionellaceae bacterium | reverse complement strand
GTGTCGTGGAACAGGATGATGCCGTGCCCTTCCTTGCTGACTTGCTGGAGCACGCGGTCAGCTATGGATTTCGGCAACGGGTCGGCCCAGTCCAGCGAGTCTATATTCCACATCACCGATTTCAGTTGCACTTCCTGCAATATCCTTGCCGCCTCCGCGTTACCGGCGCCGTAGGGAAAGCGGAACAGCGGCGAGCGGTTGGCATCCATCGCTTTCAGCAGCAAGTCGGTGTTGATGATTTCCGCGCGCAATTCCTTGCCCGATTCGCTGGAAAGTTTCGCATGCGTGTAGCTGTGGTTGCCCAGCACAAAGCCATCCTGCAGCAGCTTGCGGCTGATCTCGCTGCGCGGAGAAAGCTGGGCATGGCCGTCGGCGGTCACCGTTCCCAGGTTGCGCCCGACGGTGAAGAAAGTGGCGGGCAAGCCATATTGCTTCAGGATCGCTTCTATCTCCTCGGTGTAGATCGGGTGGGGGCCGTCGTCGAAAGTCAACGCCACTGTCTTGGCCGGCAATTCGTAGCCGCTCAGTTCGGGCTTGCGGGCGATGACGTCTTCTACTGTGCCCGGCTTGGGGGCGCTATAAGGGACAATGACGCCGTTCTCCCTGAGAATCTGCTCGCGCGGAAATATCTTTTCCAGGTGCGCGACATAATCTCCCCAGCGTTCGCGTTTCAATGTGATGGAGCGTTGTTCGAACCGCCCGAAAATCTGCCCGATCTCCTTTTCGTACAGGCGCTCGATTTCATCCAGCGCCTCCAGGTCCTCCCCGATGCGCTTGTGCAGCCGGATTGCGGTCAGCGAACCGTCCTTGGCCACGATGGCCTGCATGGATTGGAGCAGTTCGCGGAATGCCAGCCGGTCGGCGTCAAACAATCCCTCGCCGGATTCCACATAATCCAGCAAGGCTCCGAAAATCTCGAACCGCCGCGGATTGCCCGAACCGAAAAGTGTTTCCAGTGCATGGGTTGCCGAGTCTATCCTGGACAGGTTCGCATGGAATAACCCCTGGCCGGTCTGGTTTGCAGCTTCCAGCTCGGCAGGTTTCATGGAATCCGCATGCGCCAGCAGGACGATGGTCTTGCGGTAGGAAGCCAGTATGTCCTGGAACTGCGCTTGGAGGTTGGCTTCATCCGGGGTCAAGGCAGACTGGCTGTCATGTTGCGACGGGCCGCCGACAGTCATCCATCCCAGCCGGTGCGCGGCAATTACCAGAGCGGTGCCGACGATGATCACCGCAAGCGCAAACTTGATGGCCGCATGGAGCCGGCCCTGATTGTGATTCTGCATACTCCCGCTCCCCTTATGGTGTCATGCCGAAATTATTTATTAATCATAGCACTGCAATTGCATGTTTGAGAAATGGCAAATGCGCTTCATGCCGCGCCCCATGTGGGTTACTTCAGGCTGGCTTTCTTAGCGCATTTGCGTGTGATAGCGAGGAATAAAGTCTGTTGGAGCGTTAACTCTAACCAATTGATTTAGAGAAGCCCCGAAATTAGTGGAAATATCCCAAAGTCTGTCTGGACTTCCAATTTTTACTTTGAGCCGCTCGACTCTGGGAATATAGTCTGTCGGAAGCAGTGGCATCTGTACTGGTACTATTAAATCGCTACTCATCAGGCGACTTCCAAGCTAAGAGTCAAGCGCGTCGATTTTTCCAATTGGTTCGTGTGCTCACTGCGTATTTCGGGGGAAACTAGCCACAGACCGATGATGGATGCCGACCACATGCATCTAAGGATATTATTGTGCATTGAGCACCCCCGCTTCGGTCTCGCGCAAATAATGATGCACACCCTGCGTCACTGGCCGCTGAGGCTGGTAAACGATATTCCTCACCCCGGGCAGGGCAACATCCTTGCGCTGCGTGATGAACACCACCTCGTTGCCGAGAATGGCAGCCAGGTGGCGAACGAGGTGCAAATATTGGCCGGGGGAATTCTGGTGGACGAAAAGAAGTTTCATGGGCGGCGACTTTATCTCAAGACGCCAGCACAATCAAAGCACCTCACGTAAAAAAGGTTTACCCATTGACGGGTAAGCACAATTATATGCGCGCGGCATAATTGGCATAACAAATCAGTCGGTTAATAATATTAAAATTGACATGGGTATATCTGCGTATAGATAATGCCCTACCTCAATGGGGGAATCCCTCATGTTGGAAAACGATAATTATAAAAGAGCAACAATACATACTCGTTTGTAGGAGGCGAGTATGTGCAACTGGGGCAAGTGGATGCTTTGCAGTGGTAAGTTTCGCACCCGCCGGAATTGGCGGCCAGCAGCCATGATCGCTCGGGACATGGGTATCCCGGTGCGCTTGGGAGCCACATCCTAATGCCGCGCCGCATCCTCAAACTGGTATCCCAAAGCGTATCGCGCGAACCTGCTGCGCATGCGCCGACCTATTCATTCTCCACCGCAGACATCGTCTGGGTCATGGGCAGCTTCAGCGCCCTGAACCGCAAACCCTTCGACGCCGAACTCCTGGTCAAGCAATTCCCACCGCCCTACAGCGCGGATTCATTCATCCATGCCGCCCGCGCCCTGGGCTTCCGCATCAAGCGCCGGGATTGCGACAGCGCAGCAGTCCCCAAGCTCAGCCTGCCGTGCCTGGCCATCCTCAACGCTGTGGAACCTGTCGAGGATTCAGCCGCCCAGCCGGAAGACCCGGCGGCAAATACACCTGCACAGAAACACCGCCCCGCCATCGTAGTGCAGGCAAGCGATACCAGCGTCGTCCTGTTCGAAGTCGGCACCAATCAACCCAAGACCCTGACCCATGCCGAATTCGCCGCCCGCTACGCAGGCACCGCATTCCAACTGGCGCTGGAGACCAAGGGCATCAAGGATCCGGATAGCACCGGGAGCGAACAGACCGCCTTCGGCTTCAAATGGTTCATCCCCGAACTGATGAAGCACAAGCGCATCTGGCGCGACGTACTGATCGCCTCGCTCATCATCCAACTGCTCGCCCTGGGCACCCCCCTGTTCACCCAGGTCATCATCGACAAAGTCGTCGTCCACCACACCCAGAGCACCCTCATCGTCATCGGCATCGGCCTGGCCGTATTCATGCTGTTCTCAGCCTTGCTCTCCTGGGTGCGGCAATACCTCATCCTGCACACCGGCAACCGCGTGGATGCCGTGCTGGGTGCTGCGGTGTTCGACCACCTCTTCAAGCTCCCCACGCGCTACTTCGAGCACCGCCCCACCGGCGTCATCGCCGCCCGCCTGCACGGGGTGGAGACCATACGCGAATTCATCGCCAGCGCCGCCGTCACCCTCATCCTCGATTTCCCGTTCCTGTTCATCTTCCTCGGCATGATGCTCTACTACAGCGTGCCGCTGACCTTCATCGCACTCGCCATCATGGGCGTGATCGTCATCATGAGCTTCATCGTCGCCCCCATGTTCAGGAGCCGCCTGAACGAACAATTCCTGCTCGGCGCGCGCAACCAGGCATTCACCACCGAATACATCGGCGGCATCGAAACCGTCAAAAGCCTGCAAATGGAGCCCCAGCTCAACGCCCGCTACAGCGACTACCTCGCCGAATACCTGCGCTCCGGCTTCACCGTCCGCCAGATCGGCAACACCTACAACGTCATCTCCAACGGCCTGGAACAAATGATGACCCTGGGCATCCTGATCGTCGGCGCCTACACCGTGATGAACAGCGATTCGACCAAAGGAGATGCGTTCTCCATCGGCATGCTCATCGCCTTCCAGATGTACGCCAGCAAGGTATCGCAGCCCATGCTGCGGCTGGTGGGGCTGTGGCAGCAATTCCAGCAAGCCAACCTCTCCGTGCAAAGGCTGGGCGACCTGATGAACGCCCCCATCGAACCCTATTCCATCGTCCCCACCCGCTTGCGCGAAGGCAAGGGGCATATAGACATCGAAGGACTGAGTTTCCGCTATGCCGAGAACCTGCCCTTCCTGTATGAAGACTTCAGGCTCAACGTCGCCCCCGGCAAGGTCGTCGCCATCATGGGGCCGTCCGGCTCCGGCAAGAGCACCCTCACCAAACTCCTGCAGGGCTTCTACCAGCCCGCAGGCGGCACCATCAAAATAGACGGCAACGACATCCGCTACCTTTCCGCCAACGAACTCAGGCACTACTTCGGCGTCGTGCCGCAGGAAACCGTCCTCTTCTCCGGCACCATCTACGACAACCTGCTCATGGCCAACCCCCACGCCAGCTTCGAGCAGATCGTGCATGCCTGCAAAATGGCGGAAATCCACAGCAGCATCGAAGCCCTGCCCAAAGGCTACCAGACCGAAATCGGCGAACGCGGCGTAGGGCTCTCCGGCGGGCAAAAACAACGCCTCGCCATCGCGCGCGCCCTCATCAAGCAACCCAGGATACTCATCTTCGACGAAGCCACCAGCAGCCTGGACAGCACCACCGCCGAACACTTCGCCGCCACTATCAACCAGCTCAAAGGCAAGGTGTCCATGCTGTTCATCACCCATGCCATGCCGAAGAATTTGCTGGTGGATGAGATCGTGAGGATAGGGCAGGGGAGTTTGAGTGCGGTGAGCGGTGCGCACGACGAAACCGGGCCGGAAAAGGAACACATATGTTGATGCTGCTGACGATAACCAAGCTGCTGCAATCGCTCATCCAGCAAGTCCTGCATTGGTTCTTCGCCCCATCGCGCCCATGCTTCGGCCATAAACGTCAGCAACCTGCTGACCGGCACGACCACCTCCATACCAAACAAAAACCAGAATGGCTTAAACAAGAAATCATCCGCCTCAAAGCCCGGATGCCCCAAGCGGGATGCCGCACCATTGCCGACACCTGCAACCGCCGATACGCCGCCACCCACAAAATAACCGTCGGCAAAACCTGCGTCCACCAGATATTGCAGCGGCACGACTACGAAATCCAAAACCTGCGCCGCCACCTCAAACACGCCAGGCCCCAAAACCACCCGCGCAACCTCATCTGGGGCATGGACCTCACCGGCAAGACTGACGCCAATGGAAGCCTGCACTTCCTGCTCGGCATCCTGGATCACGGCAGCCGCGCCCTGCTGCACCTGCAAGCACTGCGCAACAAAACCTCCCGCACCCTGCTTGCCTGCTTGAGCGAAACCATCCGCACTCACGGCAAACCCAGGATCATCCGCACCGACAACGAAGCCATCTTCACCTCCAAAAAATTCCGCCTCGGACTAAAACGGCTCGGCATCCGCCACCAACTGACCGATCCCGGCTGCCCTTGGCAGAACGGCAGGATAGAACGCCTGTTTGGCACCCTGAAAGACAAACTCGATCGATGGGCAGTGAACAACATCGAACAACTCAACACAGACCTGAACATATTCCGCTACTGGTACAACCACATCAGGCCGCACCAGAACCTCAACGGAAAAACCCCGGCGGAGGCATGGAGCGGAGTCAACCCATACGCCAGACCGCCCAAACAACAACACTGGTTCGAGGCATGGGACGGACTGCTGAAAGGATATTGCCTGAGGTATTAGTGGATATGAATAAACAGAACATGGCGACCCAGATGGCGCATAACACTGTCCGCGACAAAACACGCCAGAAGCTTGAAACGGACGGGCAAGCGATGAAAAAACGAGCAAAAAGAACAGGAATATTGGACAAGAGCGCGAACAGTAACTGCAAAAACTGACAGTAAAGGCGAAAAAAATGAAGAAATTTCCATACGGAATGGTGCAGCGGACATGCGGACGGGACACCGACAGACTTTATTCTCGCCCGACCGACTTTATTCCTCCGCATCACGTGTAGGCCTCTGTTACGGCGTCTTTTGCCCCTCTGCTAATAAATAACTTTAGGTTATTTCGGCAACTCTTTATTTATCCAAGACATTCGCGCGACTTTAACTTTTTCACCTAACTGCTTGTCGCAGAAAGAAAAAGTTGCCTTTACCCCTTGACCACATCGGTTTTTTTAAATATAGTGCAGTATGGTGGTAAAAAGTGGGTTTTAGTGGAGGAGGCGGGTGTTTCAAGGGGCGACACAACTTAATCTGGACAGCAAGTGCAGGCTCGCGATACCTGCGCGGTATCGGGACATGCTGCTGGCCCATTGCGCCGGGCAAATGGTGATGACAGCCGATGCCGACGGGTGCCTGTTGCTCTATCCCCAGCCTGAATGGCAGCCCATCCGCGAAAAACTGATGCAGCTTTCCGCCTTCAATCCCCGCATCCGCTCCCTGCAACGATTCCTGGTCGGCCATGCCGAAGACGTGGCGATGGATGCCACTGGCCGCGTGCTGGTTTCGTCCACCCTGCGCAGCTTTGCGTCGCTGGACAAGCATGTGATGCTGGTGGGTCAGGGCAACAAATTCGAGGTGTGGGACGAAGCGCGCTGGCAGGTGCTGCACGAAAAAATGGCCGGCTTCACCGATGGCGATCTGCCGCCCGAGCTGGAGGGGTTCACGTTGTGAGCCCGGTAGAGGTGAGCGAAGGCTTGTCCCACGCCACCGTGTTGTTGCACGAAGCAGTCGAAGCGTTGCGGTTGAAGCTGGATGGAATTTATGTGGACGGCACGTTCGGGCGCGGCGGCCATAGCCGGCTGATTCTGGAGCAGTTGGGACCCAATGGCCGGTTGATTGCGCTGGACAAGGATCCGGCTGCGGTGGCAGCGGCGCGGGAAATCCGGGATGCGCGCTTCCGCATGGTGCATGGCGGATTTGCCGGTCTGGCAGAAATACTGGACGGGCTGGCGGTCGGCAAAGTGGATGGGGTGCTGCTCGATCTGGGGGTGTCCTCGCCGCAGTTGGACGATAAGGAGCGTGGTTTCAGTTTTCGTTTTGATGCGCCGCTGGATATGCGCATGGACACCAGCAGCGGCCTGACGGCGGCGGAATGGCTGGCGACGGTGGATGAAGGTTTGCTCGGGGAGGTAATACGCG
>JBGPSQ010000161.1:0-6911 GCA_041490205.1 Gallionellaceae bacterium | reverse complement strand
GCATGCTCCGGCACCCGGCTCTGGATGAACAGCGTGGCCTGCGCGGGGTCTACGCCAGCGGCCAGCCAATCCACCACCATGTCCCATACGTTCTGCTCGATCACCTGCGGGGTGTCGTAATGGGTGGTCAGCGCATGCCAGTCCGCCACGAAGAACAGGCATTCGTACTCAATCTGCATTTTCACCCAGTTTTTCAGGACGCCATGATAGTGTCCAAGGTGCAAACTGCCCGTGGGACGCATTCCGGATAACACGCGATCAGCAAACATAGCTCTTCTTTATTACAATCCAAAAATAAAATAAATCAACCCGCTCAGCGCGTCTATCACCGGGTAGAGCACCAGCCCCAGCAGCGGCGTTACCGCCAGAAAAACCAGGATAAACATGCCGTAAGGCTCAATCCTCGACAGGGCTATCGCCTGGCGGTAGGGCAACAGGCTGACAGCAACGCGCCCGCCGTCCAGCGGCGGAATAGGCAGCAAGTTCAGCACCATCAAAACAATGTTGATTTTAATCCCAATCTGAGCCATATCCAGCAACGGCAGCGCAAAATAATTGTCTTGCATGGCAAGTGCAATATTTGCTATCGCCGCCCAGCATATTGCCATGAACAGATTGGCAGCCGGGCCGGCCAGCGCCACCCAGAACATGTCTTTCTTCGGATGGCGCAAGGCCCCGAAATTGACTGGAACCGGCTTTGCCCAGCCGAAAATAAAGCCGCCGGAGCTCATCAGCAGGGTCAATACCGGCAGGAGGATAGTACCCACCGGATCTATATGGTGCACCGGATTCAGGCTGATGCGCCCTGCCCGTTCCGCGGTCGTATCGCCGAAATGGCGCGCCACATAACCATGCGCCGCCTCGTGCAGGGTGACGGCAAAAAGAATCGGTATCGCCGCAAGGGCGATGTACTGGATCATTTGGTCAACAGACATTCATTCCTCCAGCCCGAACGGGGAGATTTCGCCCTTGCCGCGCCGCAGCAGCACCGGCCCCTCGCCAGTCAGATCCAGTACCGTGGTCGGTTCCATACCGGTCGCCCCGCCATCCAGCACCAGGTCTATCACGCGATCCAACCGATCGCGAATTTCCTCCGCATCGCCCAGCGGCTGTTCCTCACCCGGCAAAATCAGGGTGGTGGAGAGCAGCGGCTCGCCCAATTCCTGCAGCAGGGCCAGCGCCACGGCATGATCCGGGATGCGAATGCCGACGGTGCTGCGCTTGGGGTGCTGCAAACGCCGCGGCACTTCCTTGGTTGCCTGCAGGATGAAGGTATAACTGCCCGGCGTGTTGTTCCGGATCAGCCGGAACTGCACGTTGTCCACCCGCGCATAATGCGAAATCTCGGAGAGGTCGCGGCACATCATGGTGAAGAGATGGTTTTCATCCACGCCGCGTATCTGCCTCATGCGCTGCACCGCATCCTTGTTCCCCAGTTGGCAGCCGAGCGCGTAGCAGGAATCGGTGGGATAGGCGATTACCGCGCCCTCGCGCACCATGGCGGCCGCCTGCTTGATCAGGCGCAATTGCGGAGTATCCGGATGGACGGAAAAAAATTGCGCCATGTCTAGCCGTTCTGCACTTTCAGGATGGGCGCCTCATGCACGCCATCCCCGGATTCCCATGCTTCCCACACCGGGCGGCAACCCAGCGGAAAATCGGGCAACTGACCCATGTCGCGGTAGCTTTCGCCGGGGCCATGGTAATCCGAACCGCAGGATGCCAGCAGGCCGAATTCCGCGGCCATACGCGCCGCATCGGCGCACTGCTGGGGGGTGTGGCTGCCGCTGATCACCTCGATGCCGCGCCCGCCAAACTCGGTGAATTCGCGCAGCAATTCGCGCATCGTTGGTTTGCCCACCGGCTTGCGGCCCACGGTGTAGCGACCGGGGTGCGCCAGCACCGCCAGCCCGCCGCTGCCGACGATCCAGCCGACGGCCTCGGCGAGCGTGGTCCACTTGTGTTCCACGAATCCGGGCTTGCCCTTCACCAGGAAACGCTTGAAAACTGCGGCCACATCCCTGGCGTGGCCGCTTTCGACCAGGTACCGCGCAAAGTGCGTGCGCCCGATGAAATCCTGATTACCCACATAGCGCAGCGCACCCTCGAACGCACCGCCTATTCCCGTGGCGGCCAGCGAATCGGCCATCCTGTGCGCGCGCTCGACGCGCCCGCGGCGCGCTGCGGTTACGCCCGCCGCCAGCGGTTGATAAGACGGATCGATATTCAGGCCGACAACATGAACCGTAATGTCCTTGCGCCAGGTGACCGAAACTTCCACGCCGTTGATGAACCGGATGCCATGCCGCTCCGCAGCCGCGCGCGCCTCGTCCAGGCCGTCCAGGTCGTCATGGTCGGTGAGCGCCAGTACTTTCACTCCGCGCTCTGCGGCGTGCGCCAGCAGATCGGAAGGGGAAAGCGTCCCATCCGAAACTGTGGAGTGGCAATGCAAGTCGTAATCGAGCATCAGAGGTCGCCGCCGCCCTTTTTCATGACTTTGCCTTCCTCGGCACGCTTGCGGCGGACTTCCTTGGGATCGGCGATCAGGGGGCGGTAAATCTCCACGCGATCCCTGTCGCGCACCACCGCATCGGCCTTGGTCAGCTTGCCGTAAATGCCGAGTTTGTTCTGGGCCAGGTCTATTTCCGGGTGCTTCTCCGCGATGCCGGAAGCGCGCACCGCTTCGGCCACGGTCGCCCCCTGGGGCAGTTTCAGCTTCACCAGCGCCTGCTCATGCGGCAGGGCATAAACCACTTCAACGTTAATCATCTCGCTCATGTGTTCGGGTAGATTATTTCCGCGCGGTGGACAAAAGCGTCCACAAAATTATTGGCGATGTAATGAAAAACCGGCCCCACCGCCATTTCCAGCAACTTGCTGGAAAAATCATAATGCAGCCGGAGTTCTATTTTACAGGCAGAATCGGAAAGCGGGATGAAAAGCCAGCAGCCGTCCAGCGTCCGGAACGGCCCGTTTTTCAGCGTTATGTCAATACGCCCAGGGGCCTGCCGCACGTTTTCCGTGGTGAAACTATGCTTGATATGGTGGTAATCGATATGCACCGTCGCATGCACGGTGCTGTCGTCAACCGGGCTGACGCTGGCGCCGCCGCACCACGGCAGGAACTGCGGATAAGCCTCCACATCATCCACCAGCGCGAACATCTGCGCCGCGCTATACGGCGTCAACACTGATTTTTCCACTACTGCCATATCCGGGAACCTGAAGCCAAACTATTTCCGATGCTAAAACTGCTAGAATATACGACTTATGAGCATCGTCCAAAATAAAAAAGCCTTCCACGATTTCTTCATCGAAGACCGCTTCGAGGCGGGTCTGGTGCTGGAAGGCTGGGAAGTCAAGGCCATCCGCGCCGGGCGCGCCAACCTCAAGGAGGCCTACGTCACCATAAAGGATGACGCATTATACCTCTTCGGCTCGCACATCAGCCCGCTCGCCTCGGCCTCCACCCACATCCTCCCCGACCCCACGCGCACGCGCAAGCTGCTGCTGCATGAGGCGGAAATCAACAAGCTCATCGTCAAGGTGCAGCGCGCGGGCTATACCCTCATGCCGCTGGACCTGCATTACAAGAATGGCCGCATCAAGCTCAACATCGGCCTGGCCAAGGGCAAGAAGCAACACGATAAACGTGCGACCGAGAAGGAACGCGACTCCAGGATGGAGGCTCAGCAAGCCATGAAGAAGGAACGCAGGTAGCTCGCTACTCAAGGCGCGAGCGGGGGTAGGTGCGAATTCATTCGCACAATCATTAAACCGCGTGCGAATGAATTCGCACCTACCGCCCGACCTGGACCGTACCTGAAAATCCCTGAGGAATTCCCCCATTCCTCCCCGCCTTTTTTATGCGCTACAATCGCCCCCTGCAAATTCGTTGCAATCATGGATTTGTCCGCGACAACTACAGGCTGAGCATGAAAAAATCCATAGGCTCCAAGATCTTCGCCATTGCCATCGTCCTGGTGCTGATGATGGCCGCCGCGACCGCCATTTCCACCTACCACCTGAACCGGGTCAACAACCAGAT
Organism: Gallionellaceae bacterium; assembly: GCA_041490205.1. Classification (GTDB taxonomy): domain Bacteria; phylum Pseudomonadota; class Gammaproteobacteria; order Burkholderiales; family Gallionellaceae; genus DATDDB01. The sequence goes on along the minus strand of JBGPSQ010000161.1, from coordinate 2,863 downwards.
CAAACTGGTGAGCTCGTATTACCTGCCGCTGGACCAGAGCATGGGGGAAGTCAGGGTGCTGGGTCTTTACGAGCAGATCCAGTTCGACCGGCTGACCAATCTGAAGCCGAAATCGATGTATGAAGACTCTCCCGAGGTGGCCCGGCAGATCATCCTGGAAAACAAGGGCTGCACTTCGACCTCACGCCTCGAGATGATGCGCAAGGTGCGCGAGAAATATACCGATCTCGCGCAGCGGCAGCGCATTATGTTCGAGCTGCTGGAATTATGCGGCCAGGAAGAACTGGCGCGCGCGGACAAGCTGGTCGAACAGGCGCGTTCCTCCCCCAGTATCATGGACGATACGGAGCAGGCCGTCAGGTTTGCCGAACTGGAGCAGGAAATAGACGACATTCCGGCCGCGCGCAAAGCTCTGTATGACTCGCTGCTGCTGTATTTCAAGGAGATGTCCACCGGAAACAGCCACTCGATCGAGCTCTCGCACGACCAGGTGGACAAAGATTGGAGAAATCTGGCCAAGCAATTGAGGGATGTCACCACCGACCGGCTGCATCCATATTCGCTGGATGTTGCCACAAAAGCATCCGAGCTGGAACAGCGCGCGCTGATATTGAGCCTGGGCATCACCGCCATGGCCAGCATCCTCGGGCTGCTGCTCGCGGCCTGGCTGACGCGCAACCTGGTCAGGCCGGTGCGGCAACTGCTGCTGGGCACCAAGGCGATCGAGCACGGCGACCTCGACATCCATATCCAGGTTTCCTCCGCCGATGAAATCGCCCTGTTGGCCGATTCCTTCAACCACATGGTGGGCGAGCTGCGGCACAAGGCGGAGATCACCGAGACCTTCGGCAAGTATGTGGATCCGCGCATCGTAAAGGGCTTGATCGGGGGCCAGCAATTCTCTGAGGGCGGCGAGAAGCGCGTGATGACGGTATTTTTCTCCGATCTCGAAGGCTTCACCACGATCTCGGAAAAATACAGCGCGGAAACCGTGGTGCGCCTGCTGAACCAGTATTTCTCCCTGATGTCCGATTCGATCCGCCAGAGCAACGGCATCATCGACAAGTACATCGGCGACTCCATCATGGCCTTCTGGGGGCCGCCCTTCACCTCGCCCGCGGAACATCCCGCCCTGGCCTGCCTGGCCGCGCTCAAGCAAAGGGAACTGCTGAAAGAATTCGAGGCGCAACTGCCCAGCCTGCTGGGAATCAGGCGCGACCCGCCAAAACTCAACATGCGCATCGGCATTTCGACCGGCGAAGTCATCGTGGGCACCATCGGTTCGGACGTAGCCAAGAGCTATACCGTGATCGGCGACAACGTCAACCTCGCTTCGCGCCTGGAATCGGCCAACAAATTTTACGGCACCCATATCCTGATCTGCGCCGAGGTGTGGGAAATGGTCCAGGACACCATCGAGTGCCGCGAGATAGACCGCATCCGGGTCGCGGGAAAAACAGAGCCGCTCCGCATTTTTGAGGTGATCGGGGAAAAAGGAAAGCTGAGTCCCGATATGCTCGGGCTGAAAAACCATTTCGCGACGGGGCTTGCCGCCTACCGCGAGCGCAAGTGGGACGAGGCCGCACAAGAATTCCAGAAGTGCCAGGAGATCATCCCCCAGGAACCGGCTGCCACGACTTTCCTGTCGCGGATTGCCAGGTTCCGGGAAAATCCCCCGCCCAGCGACTGGGACGGCATCTGGACCTTTTCAGAGAAATGACCCATGAGTCCCTCCGCAAACACGCCTGACAATAAAGAACTGCAGGGCCGCATCGAACCTGGCGACATAGAGGAAGAAGAGGAGGACACGCGCGTCTCCCTGCCGCTGGAAGCGCTTAAATCCGCGCTGCCCTACCTCGTCGCGCTCATTATCATCGCGATAGCCGGATACTGGCTGATAGACCCGGCCCCGCCGAAAAAGATCGTCCTCTCGGTAAGCCGGCACGATGCGAATTACCGGGCCTTTGCCCAATTGTACGCAGCCCTGCTCAAGCAGGACGGCATCACCCTGGAGATACGCGAATCCGACGGCCCGATGCAGAGCCTGGAGGAACTGCGCAAGGACGACTCCAAAGTGGACATGGCCCTGCTGGAGGGCGGCATCGCCAGCTCGGAATCGAGCGTGGGCATCGTTTCGCTGGGCAGCCTGTATTACCAGCCGCTGTGGATATTCTCCAAGGGATCGCGAAATCTCCCTCACCTGTCGGCCCTGAAGGGCAAGCGCATCGCCGTGGGCCGCACCGGCAGCGGCACCGCCATTTTGACACGCATGATGCTGGGCGCGGCAGGCATCAATGAAAAAAACAGCCGCCTGCTGGAAATCGGGGATGAAGAAGCGGGCGATGCCTTGCAACACGGCAAAGTGGACGCGATATTCATTTCCGGCGTGCCCACCTCTCCGCTGGTGCAGAAACTCGCCGAGCAACCGGGCATCATCATGGCCAACCTGGACGAAGCCGAGGCGTATGCCCGCCAGTTCAACTTCCTCCACCACCTGGTGCTGCCCGAAGGGGCGCTGAACCTGGAAACCAACATCCCGCCGCACAACGTGAACCTGCTGGCGCCGACCATCACCCTGGTGGCCCGCGATGAAATGCATCCCGCGCTGATATACCTGGTGCTCAAGGTGATCTCGCGCGTCCATGGCGGAGCAGGCATGTTACAGAACGAGCACGAGTTCCCGTCGGACAAGGACACGGATTTCGAACTGAGCAGCCAGGCCAAGAAATTCTATGAGTCCGGCCTGCCCTTCTTCGACCGCTACCTGCCTTTCTGGGCCGCCACCTTCGTCAACCGCGTCATCATCATCCTGCTGCCCCTGATCGCGCTGGCCGTGCCGATCAGCCGCTTTGCCCCTTCCCTC
>JBGPSQ010000160.1:0-6916 GCA_041490205.1 Gallionellaceae bacterium | reverse complement strand
TCCGCAGCGGAGGCCCAAGAATCCTGCCATTTCACGCCAGGCCATGCATTCGTCAGCCGGGCGGGCACACAAGGAGAACGACATGGCACGCGCACCCAATCGCACCCGCGCAAAGCGCACCCTCTATTCAAGTATTGCCGACCAGCTCTACCCGGAAGACAACCCGCAAGAATCGGCGACGGAAGAGCCTGATGAGGATGCTGGGGACGAACAGGATGGCGCAGCCGGGGAAAGTCCCGTGCAACCCATGTCGCAGAAGGACATGGCGGACAAGGTTTATCCGGATGATGCGGAGAGCGAGGGGGAATCGGAAGATGCCGCTGAAGCTCAGGACGATGAGGGTTCCGAAGATGAAGGCGACTCGGAGGATAAAGAGCCGGGCGCTGAAGACGAGCCCGCCCAGGGCGAAAACGGCCAGGCAGCCCAGGGTGCCGCGAACAGAATGCATGCCGTTTTGGGCATGTTCGGAGTGAAGCCTTCCAGAGATCAGAACAGCAAGGAAGCGGAAGGAGCGGCCAAGCTCGAAGCCGGAGTGAGAAAGGCCATCGCCGAGGCGGAGGCAAGCAAGGGTGGGCCGCTCACGCCCGATGAAGAGCAGAACATCACCGGGGAGTACATTGCAGACCACGCGATGAAATGGTTGCCCGTGCGCAAGCATGATCCGGACTTGATGGTGAAAGATATGTGGGATAGGTCAGGTGCAAAGCCAGACGGAAAGTGTGCAACAAGATTTAGAAAGGTATTTGAAAAGGCGGGCGGGGATTCGACGGGTTACCCGGTTTCAGCAAAGGATTGGGGGCCGACCCTGGAGAGGAGCTGTTATGAAAAAGTGAGCGCCGAAAACTACGAGCCTCAAAACGGGGACGTGCGGGTCATATCCGGTGTTCCGCCCAAGGATCCAAAAAATCCCAAGTCGGCAGAGCTAAATGGTCACATCGAGGTTTATGATGCCGATCACAATCAATGGGTCTCCGAGCGCAAGGAGCCGGGAGATGGCATTTCATCAACGTTCAGGAAGGGGCACGCGACCATTACCGTTTACCGGTTCAACCCCTTCTGACTGCCAGGATCAATCTTGGCGTTGACGTCTCCCTTGTGCACCATCACAATGCGGGGCTTGCGCGGCACGCTCTGTGGTGCCGTGTAAATCATCGCGGCATGATGTCTTGGGGGGATTATGCAAATCGCATTGAAAAGAGCGCGGCTGTTTCCGGCATTATCAATCTTGATCGCGGCTTTGTGCGCGCCGCAGGCACAGGCTGCCGAGCCCGCCGCCCAAGTTGCGAACACTCCGGAATATACAGTGAGAAGCGTCTATCACGATTATGCCTGGCAGGCGATCGGGGGTTCCGAAGCGTTTGGGAGTGAAACGGTCAACCTGCGCCGCCAGAGCCTGCCGGAGCTGGAAAAATACTTCGAGCCCGGCCTGGCCGAGCTGATCCGGAAAGCCAGCGAATGCGAAGAGAATACGAAGCGCGCTTGCACTCCGGAGTTTGATTATATCTTTGGCTCACACGGGCACTCCGCAACGGATCTGGAAGTTCTCCGGGCGAGCAAGAAAAGCGCGGTGCAGGTCAAGTTCAGGGATGCCGTCACCTATCGGGATTACAGGCTCGCATACGAAATGGTGAAGACGTCCGCAGGCTGGCGAATTGGCGACATTCGTTACTTGAACCGCAAAACCAGTCTGCGCATACATTGCTGAAAGCCGCGCCTGGCAAGCCGCTGCCGCAGTCCGCGCCAGGCAGCCAGACAGCAGATACGCCGGAAAGCACGGTGAGAAGGCTTTACCGCGATTATGCGTGGGAGGGCGTAGGCATAGAGGTTTCCGACGGCAGCATGACAACCTTGCAAGACCAGACTTTGCCAGAGCTGAAGAAATATTTCGATGACGGCTTGGCTAGACGCCTGCGCGCTGACCGAGAGTGTACTGAAAGAATCCATACCGTATGCAACCTGGATCACATCATCATCTTCGCTTCCCAGGACCCTGCGGCGTATGGCCTGACCATTTCCGAGGCAAACAAGAAAAATCAGGTTCTGGTCACATTCAAATATCCGTCCAATAACGAATTGCTTCGGCTGCGCTACGACATGGTCAAAACAGAAGACGGCTGGCGGATTTATGACATTTACGACCTGAACATGAAATACTACCTGCGCGCGGGATTGCCGGAATAGTACTGAATATTTGGGAGGAAGGGGCAGCCCAGCTGGGCTTTATTGGCCTATCATTGCCCTGCCGCATGATCGATACCTACGACAAGTTATGCAAAAAGTGAACGAGCAGTCACCCATGCCTTTGATCAGGCTGTTTGCGCTGGCAGGTTTCTGGCTGGTAATTCAGGTATTGTGTATGGTGCTCTATCTGCTTTCGATACCGGATTTCGTGCTGGTGCATGACATCAAAGTGCCATACCCGGAGTACGAGGCGTGGGTTGCGGTGGCTTCGCTCCTGGCGGTGGTTGCCATCGCGCTTTATGAGAAGCGCACCCGCAAAAAGCTGCTGTTCCGGGTGGCCATGGCCTTTCTTGGGCTTTGGGCGGCCGCCTTTATTTATCTGCTTTATTTTGTGCCGTTTGTGATGATGTGGCCTGCCTGAATCAGGCGCTCACCCTCCACACTTTTCATATTTTCACCCCACATCCATAATCATCTGCTTCGTCACGATGTACAGCGCGGCATCCTGCGCTGGTGCATACCGCCGGAATCAATTCCGGCGTTGACGCATCTCTTGCGCCCCATCACAATGCGGGGCCTGCGCGGCACGCACTCTGTGCCGCGCAAATCATCGCGGCACGTCACGGGGGGATTATGCAAATTGCATTGAAAAAAACATCACTGTTTTCTGCAGCGGCGCTGATTGCAATTTCGGCAAGCGCGCAGGCGCTGGACAAGTCGGATGTCGGCAATTACGCCGTCATCCACCGCGACGGGCATGTCACCGATTTCACGATGTTTGCTTCGCTCAACGGCGGACAATGGAAGATCGAGCACCTGTTGCCGGACGGTGCCTGGGAGAATGTCACATGCTCGGAAGATTGCACCCTGCATGAATCCAAACCGGCCGACATCAGGCGTTTCTTCCAGCCCGAGGACCTGAAGCAGATCAAGCCCAGCTGCGTGCACAACTCCGCATTCGCCTTCTGCAACTACACGATGGATTCGCACCTCGGGCGCACCGGCTATCTGCTGATCGGGCTGGAAGAACCGCAGCCCTCGATGGTGCAGCTGAAGCGGCTGGTTCCCGCATGGACAGACGCACAGGGACGGCTGGCGCCCGACACCGGCGCACGCAAGGCCGTGCAGGGATTTGGCGGCTGGCTGATCGTGACACCCGATTCCGACTGGAAGGAGAAATGGAACACCGCGCCGGAGGCGGTGCCTTCATTCCGCGAAGCCACCACCGTGGAATACGGCGAGCATCTCACCCTGCTGACTTTCTTTGTCAACCCGCAGGCGGACGCGGACGGCGCCATCAACGTGCTTTGCAACATCAAGCTTACCAAGCCGGACGGCAGCGTCCCGGTGGACACCAAAGGGGTCGATTGCGCCTCCGGCAAGCTCCAGGGAAGCCCGCGCAACCTGAGACTGACCTCAGCCGTGATCGAATTTGTCGGCGAGAAGGGCGACCCGCCGGGCGTCTGGCGAGTGGAACTGAACCTGACAGACAAGAACAGAAATGTCTCGATGCCGCTGAAGGCGGAATTCACGCTTAACAAAAAACCGGACGGAAATGTCCAGCGGCCATCGGCCAAGTGATAAAGCGAGCAGTGATGTAGGGTGGATGCGCTGCGCTTTATCCACCCTACGAAACTTCAATAGCCATCCAGCATCGGGGTAGAGATGCGTCCGATTTCGTCTTGCGTGGCACCGGAGTAGGATGGAGAGAACACCCAATACTCATGGGCATCCCTAGAATCGCGTCCCAGCCGCAGATTTAGCAAATTGCCATTTGCCCGCACCTCAATCAAGATCGTAGAGGTGGGGCCGGAGTGGTGCGCCGCACGGGGCGCCAGCGTTTTCAACGCAGACAAAATCGCCTCGGTATTGGGAGCGGGCTGGCCATTGATGATGACTTCACGTTGTGCGGGGAGTGATTCGAGAAAGTCCAGAACCTGGGAGCGAACCACGGATGCAATAATGGCGTTTATCGCCAGAAAAAGCACAAAGGGAACCACAAAAAAGAGAGTGCTCTTAATCGGATATTTCGTCCATCTGGCTGTGCCCGACGTGCCAGTCTTTCGCAACCAGATGATGTGTCTGGCCGAATTGACCATCCCAAACGGAATCGCCACTAGCGCGATGCCCAATAGCGCATAACGCGTGTACCCAAGAAAAGTGATCGTGGAGTAATCCATCGTTCGCGCTGGGTTCACCCCACATCCATAATCATCTGCTTCACCACGCCGCACAGCACGGCATCCGGCCCTAGCTGCATGATGGGGTAGCGCGGGTTCACGGGCTTGAGGTACCACTGGCCCCCGTCGGCGATGAGTTGCTTGAAGGTGGTGTCGTTGCCGTTCTGGCGCACGATGACGAAGCTGCCGTTTTTCGGCTCGGCTTCCGGTTCCACGATGAGTATCGCGCCGTTGGGAAAGCGCGGCTCCATGCTGTCGCCTTCCACGCGCAGGGCGTAGGTGTGGCGCTTCACGGGCACGGTGGTGTCTATCCATTGTTCGGCATCGCCGGTGGAAAGGTTATCCACCGCGTCGCTCCAGTTGCCGGCGGCCACATAGCTGATGAGCGGCACTTTGCCCCTGAGGTTTACCTCATGCACGGCCTGCCGCGAGGTGCGCTCTTCCTTGCCGCCGGAAGGCTTGCCCGTGGCCAGCCACAGCGCATCGCAGCCCAGCGCATGCGCCAGCTCGGCGACGCGGGCGGTCTCCTGCACATCGCCGCGCTCCAGCTTGGAAATCACGGTTTGGTCCAGCCCCGCCAGTTCGCCCAGTTTTTCCTGGGAAAGCTCCAGCTCCTTGCGTCTTGCCTTGATGCGCTGCCCGAGTGTGGTTTTCATGGTGTCCCTGATTGAAATTTTTTAACTTAATGATTGAGTGCCCTTAATTTAAGCATATTAGCATATGCATGTGTGCTTGACAATAAAAAGGCGCATATGCATAATGCGTCCTGAATGAACAGCGCCCTGCCTTAATTGTGCCCGGTGGATGTCGAGTTTGTGAGGTGATGGCGCTGCGCCGCCACGCTGGCTTTTTGCGCCCTGCGATATGCATATATAACTGAAAGGAGAGTTTCATGCAGACCAATGTTCCACATACAAGCATAAATGCCTACCGCGCGCACCAAACCGCGGGCCGCGCGCGGGCAATGCCTGCTGATACTCAATTTCATCCGCGACAGCGGCGGCGATTGGAGCATAGGCGAGCTGGCCCAGGCGCTGGAGATGGACAAAAGCTCGGTATCCGCGCGCGTTTTCGAGCTGCTGCACGATACCAATGAACTGGCGGCGATGCCCAAACGGCCCGACCGCGTGAGCGGCATATTGGTGCGGCCCGTGGCCCTGGCTGCAAACCAGACAGGGAGCGCCGCTTGAGCAAGCCCGGCACAAAGATAGATGCCTGGATGCCGCTGTGGATAGGTGCATACCTGGCCGATACCCAGCACCTCTCGCGCGATGAGCATGGCGGCTACCTGCTGCTCATCATGGCCTATTGGCGCACACAGGCCCCGCTGCCGGATGACGACAAGCGCCTGGCCGCCATCGTGAAGGCAAGCGCAAAGGAATGGCGGGCGCTGCGCCCCGCGCTGGCTGAGTTTTTCGATTGCGCGAATGGGCTGTGGCGGCACAAGCGCATAGACCAGGAACTGACCGAAGCGGGCACCAAAAAGAAAAAAGCCCAGGCCAAGGCGCATGCAGCCGCGCAAACCCGCTGGGGGGATGCTCCAAGCAATGCTCCAAGCAATGCTCCAAGCATTCAACAAGCAATGCTTGAGCAATGCCCTACACCCACACCATCACCTACACCTGAAAAACCAGTGGGGAGAGGCAGCCCCCCACACGATGGCGAATTGGGCCAGGCAGCCGCCAAGCTGGCAATCGCGCTGCGCAAGCAAGGCGTGAACATCACCCCGGCCAATCCTTACCTGCTGCGCTGGCTGAGTGAAGGCTGCACGCCCCGGCAAATTCAGGATGCGCTGGAGATCGCGCGTGCTTCCAAGCCAGCGCCAGCGCCCATGCCCGTGAAATATCTCGACACCGTATTGCGCAGCCCGCAAACCCGCAGCACAAAAAACAGGAAAAGGAGCCTTCAGGATGAGCGAGCCGAAACCATTGCAGCACTTACTGGCGCAAGCCGCCAGACAGCAGGAGCAGAACCCGCCGCAGGCACCGAAGCCCGAGAGCCAATCGAATCCACTTCCCGGCGAATGGGTTGAGCGCATATTCAAAATCATGGCCGCCAACTACGGCGCGCGCTTTGCCGATGCCTGGCGCGGCGTGGAACCCGAAACCGTGAAAGCCGTGTGGGCGAAAAAACTGGGCTCGCTAAAACCAGAGCAAATCCGGCGCGGCATCGGCCAGCTAGAGCAATGCAAATTCCCGCCCACCCTGCCGGAATTCATCGCCCTGTGCAAACAAGCCATCCCCCAGGCGCATGTGCTCAAACTGCCCGCGCCCCGGCCATCGCCGGAACAGCGCGAGCAAGGGCGAAACAGGATCAATGAAATGAAACGCATGCTGGGTGCCACGTGAAACATTCATCACATGGCAGAACACCCGCAAAACCGCAATGCCCCGCCTGCCGCCACCGCGCCTGGCGCGAGATTGCCGGATTCATGGTGATGGGCTGCGCAACCCAAAACCTGCGCTTCGGCATCGCCCCGGACATCCGGCGCGGCTTGGTGAACAAGGAAGGCGGGTGTGTGGCGATGCCGAAAGAGTGCGCGGAGGCTGATCACC
>JBGPSQ010000159.1:0-6916 GCA_041490205.1 Gallionellaceae bacterium | reverse complement strand
CTGCATATGCACCATATCCAGCTCCTCATGGCTCATCTCGCCATATTTGGAGTGCAGGTCGCCCGCCATGTTTTTCCGGTCGAAATCGTTGGGGAAGGCGACTCCTTCCTTGCGCAGCTCGCCCAGCTTGGCGCGGCGTTCGGCGATGATCTGGTTTTCGTCGGTGGTGGGCGGATTGGTCTCGTTCATGGTCTGATGCTTGTGCAATTAATGAATTGTTGTCACGGTTGTCACGTTAGTGCGGCGGAAAAATACCGCAAGTATAGCAAGCGAGGCATGGGCGCGCCATTTCATTAGAGATAGCCTTCCTGTTCGCCCTTTTCGCCGTGCTCCAGCATCCAGTGGGCAAGCCCAGCCAGCATTGCCGGAAGCGCATCTGCCGCGAGCAGGGATTCCAGTTGTTGACGGTCCGGTTCACAGAGCGCCTTGCGTGCGCTCAAGCCGGACAGGTCATCCGCGCCCATTTTCAAGGGTTGCCATGCAAGCTGCCGCTGCCGCCAGAGTTCAGCGGCTAGCATGGCAATGGCGATGCCTGCGGGATCGGGGTCGCAGGCGATGTGCGCTGGTGCAGGAGCAAGGTCGAGCAAGTGTCCGACTGACTTGCGCCACCAGTCGGGCGGAAATCCTGGCAACCAGATCACGCCCTCGTCATGGCAGCGCTGGCGGGCGGCTCGCTCGAAGCTGGTGCGGTTTTCCACCAGTTTCCAGTGGGTTATGACGCCCGTCGCCGAGGTTGCGCTTTGCAGGGTGTCGGGGGTGAGCGCCGCGAAATCGGCGCAAACCGCCAAATCGAGTTGCCCGTGCGGCAGCATCAATGTTAGCGGGGCGGAGAGCAGCAGCAAGGGTGTATGCCGCTCGATGCGGTACTCGGCCAAGTCCAGTGTTCGTTCCAGCCAGTTCCATTCGGCCTCGCTCACTCCCTTGGTGTCTCCGCGCGCTTCGAAAGCAAAATCGCGGCGCGTCCCGCTTTTTTGCGCATCCTGCCAGCGTTGCAGGGCGGCGACCAAGTCGTAGCGCGCCAGGGCGCGATTCACCGGCAATTCATCCAGTGCGAGCAAGGCAGGGGCGAGGTTAACGCCGCAGAGTGATTCCAGCTTTTCGCGCGCGGTTTGCCAGCGTTGCGCATCCTGCGTCTTGTCGTTGATGCCAAGCGCGGCGCGCAGCTTGGGCATGTTGCGCAATTCCAGCGCTTGCGGCCACCATCCGCCGTGCTGGCGATGTTCCACAACACTGGCCCATCCTTCGCGCAGCAGCCACTCCAGCAGTCCATGCGCCACCTGGTTGCCGGTTACTCCCGCATCCTTGCACAAGGTTTCCCAGCGGCTGTTGCCTCCGCGCTTCACCCAGCGCGCCAAAAGTTCGCGCCATTCGCCGGGTATCTGCCCGAGTTGTTCCGGCTGGCGCTCGCAAAACCGCTTGCGCCGCTGGCTTACCTTGCGCTGGTCCAGCGGAACCGTGATGATGCCGCCGGGGATGCCGCTAGTGCGAACGTCATCTGGCGCTGGCATCGGCTTCCCGCACCAGTACCTTGACGCCGGGCGCCCACGGATCGGCCGCCCGCTTTTTGAATGTCACCAGCGTCAGCATCGCGGGGTCGTAAATGTTGACGTTGTGCGTGACCGGCGTGGTGAGAAGGTATTGCGCGCGGGTGGACTTGAGAAAGCTGGATACCCGCTCGATGTTGACGATGTCGAGGTGGGCGAAGGGCTCGTCTATGAACACGAAGCCGCCAGGGCGCGATTCCTCCATCATCAGGCCGACCAGCAGGATCAGTGATTTCATCACCTGTTGTCCGCCGGAGGCATCGCCGTCGTTCATGCCCATGAAGCCCTTGGAATCGAAATCGAAGCGCACGGCCAGCCCGGCCTGCGCCAGCGCAAGGTCGTCGTTGCCCAGCGCCACCGGTTCATGCTCGATCTTGATGCCGGCCAGGTCACCCAGCGTGCGCAGGTTCTTTACGTAGCGCGTGACGGTATAGCGCAATGCGTCCATATAAGTTTCGCGCGCGGCCTCGGTCTGGCTGCGCGCCGTCTCGTTGTCGCGGCGGCGCGCGGCGAGGTCGTCTTCCATGTGCCGGTAGTCGTCCTTGATTTTGTCGCGTAGCGCGACTACGGTATTGTCGGTTTCCCAGGATTCATTTTTGAAACGCTGGTCTATTTCTTCAATACGCAAGTTGATGATGGCAACATCCCGGTATTTTTCGGCGATAAGCTGGTTTGCGATGTTGTCGCACCATCCGGCTGGGAATTGCCTGCGATGGCGACGCAGAGTTTGCAGGCGTCGTATCTGTTCTTCCCGTCCAGCGCGGTTTTCCCGGTCGGAGATTTCCTTCTCCAGTTGACGCATGTCGCGCTGCATGTTTTCCAGTGCGCGGCTCGCTGTATTAACGGCCTCATCGGCCTGCGAGCGTTCTTGCTGCGCCTGGTAGACGCCGTTGTCGCGGCGACGCAGCACTAGAATATCGTATTCCTTGCGTGTCTCGGCAAATTCCGCCGCGCGGGCGGCGAGCTGCGCGCTGGCGCTGACGCCCGCCAGTTGCGCTTGCTGGCTGCGGATGCGGGTAGTGAGGCCGTCGCGTTGCTCGCGCAGCGGGGCGAGAGACTTTTCTATGGAGGAACGCTCGGTGCGCAGTGCTTCCAGCCTTGCCTTGCCGAAGCGCGCCTGTTCCGGCGCGGCATAGCGCCCGCCGCGCCGCTCGCGCAAATAGCCCTGGCGGGTGATCCAGTCCTCGCCGCGCGGCAGCTTGGCTCCGGCAGCGGCATCTTCCACGCGTTGGGTGCGCTCCAGCGTGCGCAACAGCCATTCAGGCACGGGCTTGGCGAAGCGCACCACTTCGAGCAGCGATCCTTTTGGCGCCAGGCCCGCTGCGACGCAATCCGGGACGATGAAATGACGGTAGCGCAGCTTTTCGCCCAGTGCCATGGCCTGCTCGGTATCCTTGCTCTTCGCCAGCAGCACGAGGTGGGCGAACGGTGCGAGAACGGCTTCCACTGCTGCCTGCCAGGCCGGTTCGGCAATTTCCACCACGTCGGCGAGCAAGTCGTGTGCTATCCCAGCATGGCCCAGGGCCTGGCGGAAGGCGGTGACATCCTGCGGGTCGGCGCGGCGGCCTGCTGCGAGATTCTCCAGCATTTCGTCGAGTTGGCGTTGCTGGCGCTCCAGTTCGGCGATGCGCACAAGCAAGTTGGCGCGCTCGCCTTCCATGCGTTCGATTTCGCGCGCATCGGCGAGATTGCCGCCGTCACTGGCCTGTGCCTGCTGAAGCAGTTGATCGTGCTGGCTGACGATGGTTTTCAATTCGCCGACTTGTTCGCTGAGTTTATTCAGCGCCTCGGTTTGAATGCGCTCGTTCTCATGCGCTGCCTGACGGCGCAGTTGCGCTGCTGCCAGCGCCTGTTGCTGAACCTGCAATTCCAGTTGCCTGGCCTCATGCTCGGCGCGCTTGGCGCGCCAGTCGCGGCGCTGGATTTGCAGGGTGCGTCTGGCGTTTTCAGCTTCGCGTTGCAGCAAATAGTGCTCTAGGCGCGGGAGTTTTTCCGAGAATAATTCTGTGCGTTCATGGTTGAGCTGTTGCCATTCCCGGTAGCGGTTCACTTTTAGTTCATGTGTTTCCAGGTTGTTTCGCAGCGCTTCCAACTGGTTCTGCATGGCGTCGAGTTCGCGCGCCGTATGTTCCTGGTGGTGGCGCGCTTCCTGGTAACGCTCCAGCACTTCCTTGTCGCCGAACACCTGGAACACCAGATCCAGCAATTCCTTGGGCGACAGTTCGCACAGTTTGTCGGTCTGCCCCTGTTCCAAAGACAGCACGCGTGCGATGGCGGGCGAAAGCCCGGCGCTGTGCAGGATGCGCTGGTAGTCGCGCACGCCGAATTCTTCGCCCGCCTGCTCTATTTCCTGCAAGCTGACTTCGCCGTCCGCGACCCAGTATTTGCGCACCCAGTCGCCGCCCTTTTTGTCTATGCGGCAGGCCAGGGTGATGCGATCCTGCTGGTAGGGCAGGCCGAACGGGCGGCGGCTAGAGCCAGGCGGACGCTGGTTATCGATCACGCCGCGCAGCCAGCAGAAGTCCTCGCCGTTACGCCGCACATAGCGCTTGTAGTCGCGTTTCTTCGAGCACTCGAGCGCGAGAAGCGTGCGCAGTGCGTCGAGCAGGGTGGTCTTGCCCGAGCCGTTGGGACCGGAGATGGTGATGATGGAGGCATCCAGCGGCAGCTTGAAATTGCGCCAGTAGTCCCAGTGTATGGTTTCCAGTTCGACCAGGCGGAACATCAGTGCGTCTCCTGTTCGGCTGCATCGCGCAGAATTCCGCGCTGTTTCAGCAAATCCGCCAGCGCGCCGTTGAGTATGCGCGGCGCCATTTCGGCGTAATCGAAAGCAAGATCCAGCATGGGGCCTTCATGGATGACTTTATTCTTGAGTTCGATGAACCCGAGGCGGGACAATTGCGGCAGGACGAACTGAATGCGCGTCTTGCCGCCCAGCAGTTTGCCATAGTCCTCGAGCAACACGTTTTGCGGAATGCCGCGCGAGGCGTCATGCGCCAAGGGCGTGAGTTTTACCGTCCCGAACATATCGCCCTGCGTTTCCTTATCCACGGATGCGCCGCTCAACTGCCGTTCGCGCTTGGGCAGGATGATGAGCGCCCACAGAATCACCAGCAGCGCCACGGCATCCTTGGGTAGGCCGATGTTGCTGGCTTGCCAGGCATCGTTCTGCTCGAACACCACGCCTTCGCACTCGCGGGTGAGTGCGATGCTCACATAGGCGGAGAAGGGCTGCGCCAGCAGCCGCAGGCCGCTGGCGGACAAGCGCTGGTCCACTTCGTCGCGGAACACGGCATCCACCAGCAGGCGGCGGACTTCGGCATCCTCGCGCGGCAGGAAACGCAGCGCCAGCAAGCGGGCGATCAGGCGCGCGGCGGGGTCTTGGTTCATGTTAAATCCCTCACCACAGAGACACAGAGACACAGAGACACAGAGAAATACAAAACTCCAATAATGTACCATCGTGAGGCTGACTACCTTGCGGGTTAGTTAGCGAGACAGTGCGTCCATTTGTTATTACTCTGTGTTCTCTATGTCTCTGTGGTGCAATTGGAGTTCTTAGGTTCATGCTTGCTTCTCCATCAGGACAAGCCGCCCGCCGCTGATGGCGGCGACTTCGTCGCGGTTGATGGGGTGCAATTCGTTATGTTCGTGCCATTGCAGCGTCACGGGCAATTCAGCGAGCGGAGCCAGTTCGGGATCCACGTTCTGTTCGCCGAGGAAAGACAGCAGCGAGAGCCGGTACGAGGCCGCGCTGAAGCTGCCACCGACCACGACATCGGACACGGACATCGGCGATTCCAGCCCGCCGAGCAATCGGGTCAGTTCCAGCAGTTGCGGCGGCGGCTCCAGCGGAAGGTCGTTGACGTACTCGACCTCGGCGGGCGCGGGCATGCTCGAAACGCGGCGGTTCGGTTGTTCCCGTACGACGAATTCTTCCGTGTTGTCCAACATCACGTCAGGCAGAATGAAAGTTGCTTCCGGCGTGAATGCGATCTGCTGCGCCGCCAGGGCGGCCAGTTCGTCCATGTTGCGCTGCTGAAGCCAGGCAGCAAGTTCGGATGAGGTGAGGCCGCCTTGCGAGAGATGCACCTGCTGGCGGGCAATGGAAGCCAATTCGCGCTGGAATACAGAGGACATGCGCATCAGCTTCGACTGGCGCTGGCCTATCTGCTGCGCCAGCCGCCAGGTTGTCTCGTCGAGGCCCTCGGCGGAAAGGTTGCGCATCACCTCGTTGGCCTTGTCCATCCATTTCTGGACTGATTCCAGCTTGCTTTGCGCGGCGCGCAACCGGAATTCTGAACCGGAAGCAACGGCCTGCGTAAATTCCTCCTCAAGCTCGGCCAGACGCGCCAGCAGGTGTGACAGGGCTTCCGGGGAAACTCTTCCAACAGAGGAGCCTGCCGCAATCTGGGCGGCCAGAAAGCCGAGCTCGCCGTCCTGCTCGGTGCTGAAAGAAAGCAGGCTGGAAAGCGCGGAAAGCACCATGCGCCCAGCGGCAGAAAGCTGATAGACGTGGCGCTCGCCATCCCACAGCAGCAACTCGTGGTCGCGCAGGCGGCCCAGCACGGTGTTGAGCTTGGATTGGTTGATGAAAGCGAAATGATTTTGCAGTTCGCGCGGCGCCCATTCCGGCGCATGGGCGCGCAGCCCGATCTCGCGCAGCACCATCAGCCGCACCAGCACTTCGTCATCGCCGCCGCGAAACAGCGCGATCATTGCGCCGATCAGGGGCTTGGCTTCTTGCAGCGGGAAGAATTGGGGGACGTCGGCAGGCTCGATTCCGGCAACAAAAAACTCGGCCAATCCGCTATCGTAGCGTACCCCGCTGTCTTCGCGTTCCCCTGCCATCACACGCCTTGTTTGAGGCTGGCCGCGATGAACTCGTCCAGGTCGCCGTCGAGTACGCTCTGGGTGTTGCCGATTTCCACGTTGGTGCGCAGGTCCTTGATGCGTGACTGGTCGAGCACGTAGGAGCGGATCTGGTGGCCCCAGCCGATGTCGGTCTTGGAATCTTCCAGTTGCTGCTGGGCGGCTTGGCGCTTGCGCAGCTCGGCTTCGTACAGCTTGGATTTTAGCATTGCCATCGCTTCGGCGCGGTTGCGGTGTTGCGAACGGTCGCTCTGGCATTGCACCACGATGTTGGTGGGAACGTGAGTGATGCGCACCGCCGAGTCGGTCTTGTTGATGTGCTGGCCGCCAGCGCCTGATGCGCGGTAGGTGTCCACGCGCAGGTCGGCGGGGTTGATATCCACTTCGATGGATTCATCCACCTCGGGATAAACGAACACGCTGGCGAATGAGGTATGGCGGCGGTTGCCGGAGTCGAACGGAGACTTGCGCACCAGCCGGTGCACGCCTGTCTCGGTGCG
>JBGPSQ010000158.1:0-6949 GCA_041490205.1 Gallionellaceae bacterium | reverse complement strand
TGGGCGTGCGGCTGGTGCTGGTGCATGGCGCGCGCCCGCAGATTGAGCAGCACTTGGCACGCAACAATATTGAAGACCGCTACCACCAGAATCTCCGCCTGACCGACACCGAAACCATGCAATGCGTGAAAGAGGCGGTGGGCAGAGTGCGCGTGGAAATCGAGGCGCTGCTGTCCATGGGGCTGGCCAACTCCCCGATGGCGAATGCCGACATCCGCGTGGCGGGAGGCAACTTCATCACGGCGCAGCCGATGGGCGTAATCAGCGGCATGGATCTCATGCACACGGGGAGCGTGCGCAAGGTGGATGTGGACGCAATCAGGGACAGGCTCAAGTTCAACGAGGTCGTGCTGCTGTCGCCCCTGGGCTATTCGCCCACCGGGGAGGTGTTCAACGTCACGCTGGAAGACGTGGCGACGCAGACCGCCATCGCGCTGGACGCCGACAAGCTGATATTCCTGATGGATACCGACGGCGTGACCGACAAGAAGGGCGCGCTGATCTCGGAACTGACCATCGCCGAGGCGAACAGGACATTGTCCGGCAAGCGCAAACTGCCGGACGACGTGGCGCTGTTTCTGCCGTGCGCGGTGCGCGCCTGCGAAGCGGGCGTGGCGCGCACCCACCTCATCAGCCGCCATGTGGACGGCGCGGTGCTGCAGGAGCTGTTCAGCGACGAGGGTATCGGTACCATGGTGGTGGAGAGCACGCTCTACACCCTGCACAGCGCCACCATCAACGATGTCGGCGGCATCCTGCAGCTGTTGCAGCCGCTGGAAGAAGAAGGCGTGCTGGTGCGGCGCAGCCGCGAACTGCTGGAGCGCGAAATCGACCGCTTCGTGGTGATGAAGCACGACCGCCGCATCATCGGTTGCGCGGCGCTCTACCCGTTCCAGGATGAATCGTCCGCCGAACTGGCCGGCCTGGCCGTGCATCCCGGCTACCGCAACCAGGGCTACGGCGAGGCGCTGATGAAGCACGTCATCGATACCGCCAAGGCGCAGGGCTTGCGCAAGCTGTTCGTGCTGACCACGCGCACCGCGCACTGGTTCATCGAGCGCGGCTTCAAGGAAGCCGACGTGGCGAAATTGCCCGAACAGAAAAAATCGTTGTACAACTATCAGCGGCGTTCCAAGGTGTTTGTAAAAAGCCTGTAACAAACCAAGTATATAGTCAGACTGGAGAATCATAAGATGGTAAGAATGGTGCACTGCGTCAAGCTTGGGCGCGAACTGGAAGGTCTGGACCGCCCGCCTTACCCCGGCGAACTCGGCAAGCGTATCTTCGAAAATGTTTCCAAGGAAGCCTGGCAGGGGTGGATCCGTTACCAGACCATGCTGGTCAACGAGAACCGCCTCAACCTGGCCGATCCCCAGGCGCGAAAGTACCTGGCCACGCAAATGGAAAATTACTTTTTCAGCGAAAGCGTGCAAATGCCGCCGGGCTATGTACCCCCGGCAGCGCGCTGAGCTGGATTAACCCAGAATCTGGATAGAAATATCCCCGGAATATCTTGAGCAAAAAATATCCTCCGCAACAATTTCTCAACCGCGAACTGGGCCAGCTTGAATTCAACCGGCGCGTGCTGGCCCAGGCGGAAGATGCCAGCGTCCCGCTGCTGGAACGCCTGAAATACCTGTGCATCGTCAGCAGCAACCTGGATGAATTTTTCGAGATACGCGTCGCGGGGCTGAAGGAGCAGATCAACCTATCCGGCGTCCCCGCCGGGCCGGACGGCATGGACGCGCACCAGACGCTCAAACTGGTGCAGGAGCAGGTGCGCCTGATCGTTACCAGGCAATATAAGATACTCAACGAAGCCCTGTTGCCCGCCCTGGAACAGGAAGGCATCCGCTTCCTTAAGCGCACCGGCTGGAACGACGCGCAGCGCGCCTGGGTGCGGGAGTTTTTCTTCAGCGAAGTGATGCCGGTGCTGACGCCCATCGGGCTGGACCCGGCGCACCCCTTCCCGCGAATCCTGAACAAAAGCCTGAATTTCGCCGTGGAGCTGCAGGGCAAGGATGCCTTCGGGCGCAACACCGGACGCGCCATCGTGCAGGCCCCGCGCGTATTGCCGCGCACCATCCCGCTGCCGCCGGAAATCAGCGGCTGCGCGCATGGCTTCGTGTTCCTGTCGTCCATCCTGCACGCGCATGTGAACGAATTGTTCAGCGGCATGGAGGTGCTGAGCTGCCACCAGTTCCGCGTTACGCGCAATAGCAACCTGTTCGTGGACGAAGAGGAAGTGAAAAACCTGCGCACCAGCCTGCAGGGCGAATTGCCGCAACGCCATTTCGGCAACGCGGTGCGCATGGAAGTCACTGACAACTGCTCGCCGCAGGTGGCCGATTTCCTGTTGCGCCAATTCGAGATGGAGCCGGATGACCTGTACCAGGTGGATGGCCCGGTCAACCTGGTGCGGCTGATGGACATCCCCGGCCAGGTGGAGCGCGACGACCTGAAATTCCCGGCATTCGTGCCAGGCGTGCCCACCGTGCTGCAAAAAAAGGGCGCGGACATGTTCAAGGTCATCCGCAAGGAAGACGTGCTGCTGCACCACCCGTTCCACTCGTTCAAGCCCATCATCGACCTCATCCAGCAAGCGGCCATCGACCCCGACGTGGTCGCCATCAAACAGACGGTATACCGCACCGGCGTGGATTCCGTGCTGATGGAAGCGCTCATCGAAGCCACCCGGCTTGGCAAGGAAGTGACCGTGGTGGTGGAGCTGCTCGCCCGCTTCGACGAGGAAGCCAACCTGAACTGGGCCAGCCGCCTGGAAGAAGTCGGCGCGCATGTAGTCTATGGCGTGGTCGGCCACAAGACCCACGCCAAGATGCTGATGGTAGTGCGCCGCGAAAACGGCAAGCTGCGCCGCTATGTGCACCTGGGCACCGGCAACTATCACCCGCGCACCGCGCGCACCTACACTGATTTCGGCCTGTTCACCAGCAACGAGGAAGTCTGCACGGACGTGAACGAAGTGTTCGTCCAGCTCACCAGCCTGGGCAAGGCAGGCAAGCTGCGCCATTTGTGGCAATCGCCGTTTTCCCTGCACAACCAGGTGATGGCCTCCATCCACAACGAGACCCGCAACGCCAAGGCGGGCAAACAGGCACGCATTATCGCCAAGATGAACGCCCTGCTCGAACCGGAAACCATCATGGCGCTGTACGAAGCCTCGCAGGCCGGGGTGAAGATAGATCTCATCGTGCGCGGCGTCTGTGCGCTGCGCCCCGGCGTGCCCGGCCTCTCCGAAAACATCAGGGTGCGTTCGTTGATAGGCCGCTTCCTGGAGCACACGCGCATTTTCTACTTCCGCAACGACCTCTCGCACAATGTTTACCTCGCCAGCGCCGACTGGATGGACCGCAACTTCTTCCGGCGCATCGAGGTATGCTTCCCGGTGCTCGACAAGAAACTGAAAAAGCGCGTGATCGAAGAGGGCCTGAAGGTTTACCTGCAAGACAACTGCCAGGCGTGGGACATGGACTCTGACGGGCACTACCGGCGGAAGAGCAAGGGGCGCGCCGTGGCGAAATGCGCCCAGGCCATGCTATTGCAGCACCTGGCCGGGCTGCCGGTCGTGCAGGATCAGCCTCCTCCTTCCCCCCAGCCCGGCCCCGCCCGGCCCTGATGGCCTCTTGAGGAAGCCCGATGCCCCTCGCCAGAATAGAAGTCCGCAAAACCTGGCCGCCCGAAAAGGTACAAGCGATTATCGAGGCTGTCTACCTGGCCCAGCGGGAGGCGCTGGGCGTTCCTGAAACCGACCGGCAGATTCGCTATATCGAGCACCGGCCAGAACATTTTCACGTTCCTCCCGGCAAGAGCGGGAATTACACGCTGGTGGAAATTTCCCTGTTTGCCGGCCGTTCACTTGAGGCGAAGCGCTCGCTATACCAGGCCATCGTCAAAAACCTTAGCATGATCGGGATTGAGCCAAACGATATATTCATCGTACTGACCGAAATCCCCCTGGAAAACTGGGGCATACGCGGGGGGGTGCCGGCTTCCGAGGTTGACCTTGGGTTCAAGGTTAATCGATAGCCTCCGACTCCTCATTTTCACCGGTGCGCAAGACACCCGCTTCCTTCCATTTGTTGCCGTCTTTTACCAAAACACGCAACACCGGCCGCATAAAAACCTTGCAGCGTGTATCGTTCTGCCCGGACGCGCAGGCCCTTGCTGCGGACCGCCATTTCCCTGCGGCTGCAGGATGCTCGCGCCTGACGTTTTCCAGGATTTTTTCCGGCGTCACCAGGGGCGTATCGCAATTGCCGGCTTGAATGGTTGCGCGAAACGCCATCGGCTTGCCGTCCAGCGGGTTCAGATCCTGCCAGGCCGAATATAGGGCCAGGTGCGCGAGCAGCAGCTCCGCGCCGCCATCGGCGAGATGGACGCCGGTTTCGCAGGCCAGTTGAATGCGGAACTCCAGCGCAGCGCTGCGCGGCACAAACTCCACTTCTTCCGTGGAAATGGTGCTGTCAGCGCCTTCAGTTGCCATGCCGATGTCGCCCAGTGTGGGCGAAATAAGCTCAACGCCATGCTTGGCGTCACCACCCGCACGTATTCCTGTGAAATAGCGCGGCAACGTATCGCTCCCGGAATTTGCCTGAGCGGGGGAATGGAACAGCATCTGGGTGCGTTCCACTGCGCCATTCACCGGCATTTCACCGCCCTTGTTGGCAAGATCGGGGTTGGCGCCCGAATCCAGCAGGGCCGTCACCACTTCGGAAGAGCGTGCCAAATGGAGCGGGGTGTTGCCCAGATTGTCCTGTTCATTGACCGAAGCGCCCTTGTCCAGCAGCAGTCGCGTCAAGGGAAAGTTGTTTTGGCTGGCTGCAATGTGCAGCGCCGTCTTGCCTTCGATGTTTTTCAGGTTGATGGGCGTTCCGTGCGCGATCAAGCTTTGTGCCATGCTGTTATCCGTGCCGGCGAACCCGGCCGCTTCGTGGAGCAGGGAATTCTTGGCATTGTCGAGCGCCGTAAAGTTGATCCCGGCCGTAGCCAGGCGATCAAGTAGCGGGCAACCCCGGCCGACACAGTCGAAGGCTGCCGTACGCCCCAGGGTGTCGGGTATGTCCAGCCGTGCGCCGTGATCGAGCAGGGGCGCGGCCGCGTCCCAGGCAGCCGCAGAAAATGCAGCATGCAAAGGCGTTTGCCCCTGGTGATTGCGCAAGTTCGGGTCGGCGGCATGTGCCAGCAACGCCGCCACGGCCGCGCGGTGGTTGTTCCGCGATGCCGTGTACAGCGGAGATTCCCCGGCTTCATCGGCTATATTTGCATTCGCGCCGCGATCAAGGAGATAAGACACGAGTTTTTCGTCGCGTTGCGCCACGGCAAGGTGGAGCACGGTGCGCCCTTTTTCATCGCGGTCATCGCGCGCCACCCCATGCTTCTCGAGAAACGCATCAAGCTTGTCGTCGAGCAGCCGCGTCTTTTCCTTGTCGTTTTCCAATATCCAGTGGCGGAAGTGCTTGCCCGGTATCGCTACCCGCGAGCCCTTGGAAGCAAAATATTCGGCCACGTCGATGCGGCCATTGAAAGCATGGTACTGCGCCAAGGTCAGGCCGTGGTATTTCGGGTATTCCTCGTGGCCGATAAACAGTTCATTGTCTTCCTGCAGGAGGGAATCATTTCTCGCGGTGAGATAATTGGCCGCCTCCACTGTCGAGGATTCATATAGTCCCGCCATCAGGGGGCGGTAGAGTTGACTGACCATACCGAACCGTTGGATTCAAGAATCAATCGCAGGGCGTCAGCCGCGGCCCGCCCATCTCGCCAGCGCGCAACCAGCTCGACCGGCCATTTGCCGTTGAATTTCGAATCGATGCTGAGCAATTCTTTTGGGGGATACTGCACGGCCCACTGCACGAAGTTGTAGCTTCCCGACGCGGTCGTGCACGCCAGCAGGGTATTCCTGTCCTTGGCGCTGAGCGTTTCAATGGGAACGGTCTCAATGGGCGGGCTGCCGTTGCGCTTGAGGGGCAGTCCATTTTTGCGCATAAGCGGTGTTGATCATGCTCTCGGGCATATCCACTCCCCGGAGCGAAATCGGCGAGCCAAGATAATGATTGGCGGCCCCAGCCGCCACCACCAAAACAAACAGAACCAACAAAACCCGCTGCATGAAGAGGAACCCCATTAAATTATGCGGACAAGATGTATCCGGTGACTATAGCAAAACCCCCGGACAAAGAACATCCGGCTGGAAACCCCGCGCTACTATCCGCATTTCGCCGGGCGAACCAAAGAAGCAAAACGTTTGTTGTTGCAGGCCATCGCCAGAAACCCAGGCGCGGACGGGATCGAACCCGAGGATATGTTCATTATGCTGCACGAGGTTCCGCTCGACAATTGGAACATCCGGGGCGGAACTACCGCCACTGAAAGCGGCCTCGGATTCAAGGCCGCAGTTTAGCGAATTGCCAACAACATCAACCTGAAAGAATCACACAGCTACTCTTCTACCGGCAGGCGGATGGAATACTGTCCTGACTTCTCGTCGCGCAGCAGCACGAGCAGCTTGTGCCGCTGCGCATCTTCCATCAGATCCCGGAACGAGCGGTAACCGTAGAAGGATTCGTTGAACCCCGGCTTGCGCCGCTGCATGGTGGTCTTGACCATCGAGCCCCAGAGCTTCTCGTCCGAGCCGCGTTCGGAAATCAACCCCTCGACCGTCTCCACCAGGAAATCCATGGCTTCCTGGCGCTTGTCCTCCCCGCCCTTCGCTTCGCCGGGTTTTGCTGCGCTGGCTTTCGCGGTCCCGGATTTCACCTTGGGCGGCGCCTTCTTTGCAGCTTGCTTCTTCTTCGCCTCCTGCACGCGCACCAGGTCGTCGTAGAAAATGAATTCGTCGCAGTTGGCGCTGAGCAAATCCGAGGTGGAATCCTTCACGCCGATGCCGATCACGTACTTGTTGTTCTCGCGCAGCTTGGAAACCAGCGGC
>JBGPSQ010000157.1:0-7032 GCA_041490205.1 Gallionellaceae bacterium | reverse complement strand
GATGTCATGGGCTATGCCGGGAAGTTTATCCTGCTGCCCGCAACCATCCTGCACCGTGTATTGGGCCCCACCTAGGTTTCCGTTGTGCTGGGCCTGGTGGCGCAATTCGCGTGGTTCATGCTGTGGGTCGCAGCCGGGCGCTGGTATTACCTGCGCAAGCAGAAGGCGGCGTGAGTTTCGCAGGGAGCGCGCAACGCGCGTATCCACCTTGAATAGGGTGGATACGGCCTGCGGCCTTTATCCACCCTGCGATACTTCGCAAAGGCATATCAAAGGAGGTGATGCTGTGAACCTGCTGTTCTTGTGTAGTGAAAACCGGCTGCGCAGCCCAACCGCAGAAGCGGTATTCTCAAAATATCCAGGCGTGAATGCCATCGGCGCTGGCACCAACACAGATGCGGAAACCACCGTCTCCGGGGATCTAATCGAGTGGGCCGATGTGGTCTTTGTGATGGAGAAAAGCCACCAGAACAAGCTTGCGAAGAAATACAAAGTGCTTCTCAAGGGCAAGCGCTTGGTGTGCCTGGACATACCCGATGTTTACGACCGCATGCAGCCCGAGCTCATCAAGTTGCTGGAAGCCAGGGTGCCGAGATATATCCGCATTTGAACTTATGCCTTTATCCATCCCAATACTTTATCCGGGCTTGCTGTGGATGCCCTGGTACAAGGTGATCGATCCGGCGGATTGCTGAGTGTGCAGGATGGTTTCCGTCCCGCCTGCACGAAATATGACAAGCGGGTAAAATATGGCATGGCGCGGATCCATCCGCCGCCTATCCATATGAATATACAGGTATTACAGAAATGAGACTGCTCGCCGCCCTCGCCTACCTTTGCGCCGGGATGTGGCTTTTTTTCTGGTTTTTCCCCGAGGGGCCTTTCGGGTTTGGCCTGATTCTTTTTTTCGCCCTGGTGCTTTCCTCGGTGCCGCTCTTCAACAAGGGCCTGTTGTATAAGCTGAAAGGGCAAAGCTACCAGGAATACCTGGCCGAGCTTGAGGCTCGCGGCAAGCTGGAGAACGAAACCCACCACCCCACCCGCGCATTATTTTTCGAGGACCTCGACACCGGCTGCGCCGCCTTTTTCCTGGACATCGGCGCGCGGGGCATACTCTGCCTTTACGGCCAGGATCTATTCCAATACGAACCCGGCGAAGACAAAGACCTCCCCAAGCGCGTATTCCCGTGCAGCCCGCTCACCCTGCGCCGCCTGAAAAAAAGCCGGGAAATACTGGACATCGTCCCGCAGGGAAAATCCTTCGAACCGTTTGTGATCCCCCAGCCCCACCGCCATGTCCTGCGCGCGCTCAAGCTGCCCATGCGCGACGGGGACATCTATACCCACATCAAATACAACGAACTGCTTTCTGAATTTTCGCGGCTGAACAACTGACCCAGCAGACATTGAACATCTCCATTTCACTCAAACGCATTTCCGCCCTCGCGCTGGCGATTGCGCTATTTCTCCCCTTGATCAAGCTCAAGGTGGAGAAAATGCCCTACATGGATTTCTCCGCATACAATTTTGCGGTTCAGACCTCTCCCGGGATAAAGGGCGAATGGATGGGCACAATGATCATGACGTTGATCTATGACTTCGCCTTTCTCTGGCCCCTGGCGTTGGTCGTCGTGAGCAAGGCATGGCCCGCCCTGCGACGGAAGCGGGCAGTGTTGATGGCGGAGCTTGCGCTAAGCGCGAGCTCCGGCTTCATCCTGACCGTGTTTTTCTTCAATGGCCACGAACTGCGTTATGGACTGTATATCGCGGCTGCAGCTGTAACGGCGTATTTCATCGCGGTTGCGTATAAACTGGCGGCTTGGACGCGCCGCACATAGGATGGTTATCGCTGAGTTCCGACGCCCGTGCACATCCCGCCCGCCTAGGGTATGCTTCCCGCCGACAAGGAGGCACACCGCATGAAATCGCCAATATTATCGAAAGCCCTGCGTATTATTCTGTCCATCGTCATCCTGCTGGCACTGCTCGCCGCGGGCTGGGTGTGGGTCACGCTGCACTGGAGCTATTCCGAGGGCGAGCGCACCGGGTATGTGCAAAAGGTCTCGAAAAAAGGCTGGGTGTGCAAGACCTGGGAAGGCGAGGTGGTGCTGGTCACCATGCCGGGCGCGATCCCGGAAAAATTCGAGTTCACCGTGCGCGACGATGCTGTGGTCGAGCGCCTCAATGCCAATGCGGGCAAGCGCGTGGTGCTGCATTACCGGCAGCACAAGCTCATCCCCTCTGCCTGCTTCGGCGATACCGAATATTTCGTAGACAGCGTGCGCGAGCTGGACGGCGCGCCCGCCCTGCCCCCGCCTTCGGTGCAGCAAGGTAATTTGTCCGCGCCTGCGAGCCAGCCCTCCCCTGCCGCCCCGCAGGGCAAGCAGCCATAATGGGCACTCGCGCAAATAACGCTTTACCCACGCATTTTAAAACCACTAAGGAGAAAAACATGAAGCTGAATAAATTTTTGCTGGCCTTGTTTCTGCTGTTGACCAGCGGCCTGGCCTTGGCCGGGCAAGACGAGTTTGTCGATGCCATCGCAAAGGGTGCGGATGCCAAACAAGTGGCCGAGATGCTCCAACAGGGTGCGGATGTAAACAAGCCCGACGAGAAAAGCCGGTCGCCGCTGATGGTCGCCGCCTTCGCGGGCAAGCCGGAAGTCGTCAAGCTGCTGCTGGACAAGGGCGCGGATGTGAATGCAAAAGGCCGCGAAGGGGTGACGGCGTTGATTGGCGCCGCCTTCAAGGGCAGCCCGGAGGTCGTCAAGCTGCTGCTGGACAAGGGGGCTGATGTCAACGCCATAGCAGTCAATGGGATGACGGCACTGCTGGGCGCCATTCTGCAAAACAACAAGGATGCATTCCAACTGCTGCTGGACAAGGGGGCTGATGTCAACGGCAAATTCGAGAACGTCCCGCTGCTGGTAATGGCCGCCTTGAAGAGCGACGCGGAAATCGTCCGCAAGATGCTGGACCATGGCGCGGATGTGAATGTGAAAGGCCCCAAGGGTGAAACAGCGCTGCTGATGGCCGCCGCCCGGGACGATGCCCAACTCCTCAAGATGCTGCTGGACAAGGGCGCCGATGTGAATGCGAAGGGACCGCAAAGCATCACCCCGCTGATGATTACCGCCGACAATGGCAATCTCGAAGCAACCGGGCTCCTGCTGAAACACGGAGCCGACCGCACCAGCAAGACCACAGAAGGCAAAACCGCGCTGGACATCGCAAAGAAAAAGAATCGCGACAAAGTCGTGAAGCTGCTGGAAGCCAAGTCTTGATCCTGAGAACCCTGATCGGGAGAAATCGTAAGCGGACTTAAGCAGCCCCCTTCTGTTTCCCCTTGTGGATGGCGACCGGCGTGTAGGCGCGAATTCATTCGCACATCGGACGAGTAAAATCGTGCGAATGAATTCGCACCTGCAATATGCCCCAAGCGCCGCAGGATACCGATAGGGGATGCCCCATCTCCTATTGTGTGTCATTCCCGCCGACCCCTATTGCCGCCCCCGTCCTGCCGGGGTATTCTGTTTCCTGTCTCAAAGGGGGAACACACTCATGCGCATCCATTTTCTGCTGCGGGCCCTGCTCGCTTCGCCCGCTTGTGCAGCAGGCAGCCAAGCCTTGGGCAACCCGCTTTTTTTCCGCACGGCCCGTAAAACCTGAAGGGGAAATTTATGAACAAGCTTAAAGCAACAACCATGATTAAAGCATCCCTGTTGGCCTTGATGTTGCTGGCCCCCGGCCTGACACAGGCAGGCCCGGATTCAAACACACCGGCCCCAAAAAAACCGGCTCTCAAAACCCCCGCTGCAAAAGCTCAAGCACCAAAAGCACCGGAAACCAAAACACTCATCCAGGCCATCCTGGAAGGCACGGATGCCACTCAGGCCGCAGCCCTCATCAAGCGCGGCGCGAACATCAATTACCAGGACCACCAAGGCCGCACGGCCCTGATGGCCGCGTCCCTGAAAGGTAATTTCGAAGTGGCCCGGCTGCTGGTCGAAAAGGGCGCGGACGTTAACGCCAAGGCCAAGGATGGCGGGCTGGCGCTGACGGATGCTTCAATCGGGGGCAATGTCGAGATCGTCAAGCTGCTGCTGGCCCATGGCGCCGATGTCCATTTGAAGACGGCGAATGGCCGGATCGCGCTGATGGATGCCACCCTGAACAACAACATCGACATCGTCAAACTGCTGCTGGACAAAGGAGCCGATGCCCATGCGATCACGGACGGGCCATACATGCTGCTGCTTTCCGCCGCCGAAGGCCGCCTCGACATGGCGCGGCTGCTGCTAGAGAAGGGGGCAGACGCCAACGCGAAAGACGAAAATAGCATCACGCCCCTGATACGCGCCACTTCCAAGGGGCATGCCGATGTCGCCAGGCTGCTGCTGGATAAGGGCGCGGATTTCAACGCCAAGGGGCCGGGCGGTGTGACGCCGCTGATGGTGGCGGCCTACAAGGACAACACTGAAATCGCCGGGATGCTGGTCGCCAAGGGCGCGGATGTCAATGCAAAGGACAAGGAAAGCTGGTCGCCCTTGATGCTCGCCGCCGCCAACGGCAATGCCGATCTGGTCACGCTGTTGCTGAAGCACGGGGCCGACCGCACCGCCAAGACCACGGATTTCAGAACCGCGCTGGACATGGCAAAAGCGAATAGTCATCTGCCGGTCGTCCTGCTGCTGCAGGGCAAATAACAACAAGCCAGGAATGCATGGCCGCTTCCGGCCATGGTTTCAGCAGGCGCATGCCGACTGAGCAAGCATAGGTTGCGTTGAGCATGGCGATAGATCAATTACGCGTCGGTGAAGACCGTAACAGTAGCAAATTAGCAGCGGGGTAAAGCTTGTTGCTTCCGCTTCATCCCGGGTGTTGAAATTTGAGTGGAAATGCCGAGGTATGCCAATCGCATATATCGATTGCGTACGTTCCTGCCATTCATTATTATGAGTAAAAGGCCATTCGATTCATACGCATTTAAAAGGGAAAATGCAATGAAGTTATCCATAGGCTGGTTATGGTTATGCGGACGCACGCGTCCGCTTGATAACTGTTAGGTTACTCAAGCATGCGCACCCCACTTGGCTTGCCGCTCCTTTTCCTGGTGTTCCCGGCAACCGTGCGGTGCGTTGTTCTTCCCTTCGTCCGGGCCTATTACACCGGCCATCGAATTCTGAATCCCAGGTTTGCCAAGAGTGCCCTCGCCCCGCAGCGGCTTGCAGGCTTAATGCTTGTTCCTGGGAGTTGCTCGAATGGCAAATATTGATCCTTCAGCAAATGCATTTTCGTCCGGGCAAACCACGCCTTTGATGGATGCCAGGCAGGCGCAAGAGCAGCTGCTGATCGTGAACCGCGCGCTCAAGCTGCTGAGCGCCTGCAATGAGGTATTGATACGAGCCCATTCCGAACAGCAGTTGCTGAACGAAATCTGCCGGTTGATCGTGGAGCGTGGCGGTTATCACATGGCTTGGGTGGGGATGGCGGAAACGGATGAGGAAAAGAGCGTGCATCCGGTCGCGCAATTCGGCCATGACGCAGGGTATCTGGAGCAGGCGCGCATCACCTGGGCCGACACGGAACAGGGGCGCGGAACTTCGGGCGCTGCCATCAGAACCGGAAAAACCCAGGTCAACCAGAGCTTCCTGACCAACCCGTCCATGGCGCCTTGGCGGGCGGCAGCCCAAATGAACGGTTATCAGTCATGCATCTCCCTGCCATTGCGGGGGGTGGCGGCGGCGTTCGGCGTCTTGACGATTTATTCGTCCGAGCCGTATGCCTTCAATACCGATGAAGCGAAACTGCTGGAAGAGCTTTCGGGCAACCTGGCTTACGGCATCCTGCACCAGCGGGAACACAGGCAGCGCCGCCTGATTGAACAGGAACTGATCGAAAGCGAGGAACGCTTTCGCGTGCTGGTGGAATACGCGCCCGAAGCGATTGTGGTGTTCGACGTAGACCAAAATCGGCTGGTTGACGCCAATGCCAATGCCGAGAAGCTGTTCGAATGCAGTTACGGCGAGCTGATGAAACGGAGCCCGCGCGATTTCTACCCTGACCCCCAGCCGGACGCATCCCGGGTCGAGCAAAGTTTCAGGGAGAATAACGAGCGCGCACTCAAGGGAGAACAGCCGGTGTTCGAACGCCTGCTGCGCAGCGCCAAGGGACGGGAGCGGTTGTGCGAGGTGCGCCTGGTGCGGCTGCCGGCTGGCGACCGAAAGCTGATCAGGGGGAGCTTTATCGACATCACCGAGCGGAAAAAACGCGAACAGGAATTGAAGCAATCCACCGAGGCACAATCGGCGTTAAGGGCGAGCACTCAGCAGCTGCGCAGCATCCTCGACAACCTGTTTGCCTATGTCGCCTTGCTGGATACCGATGGCGTGGTACAGGAAGTAAACAACGTTCCGCTCGAGCGGGCCGGGGCGCGCCGGGAAGATGTGATCGGCCGGCATTTCCAGGATGCGCCATGGTGGTCTTACGACGAAAAGGTGCGGTCGAGACTGGTTGAGGCAATGGAAGCCGCAAGGCAAGGGCAAACGCGTCGCTATGACGAAGTGGTAAAAATGAGCGGCGAACTCGTCCCCATCGATTTCCAGCTTTCGCCGATACGCAATGAAGAAGGCCGGGTGGTTGGCCTGCTGCCGACGGCGGTGGACATCACCGAACGCAAGCGGGTCGAGGAAGAGCTCAAGCTGAGCGCGCAACTGCTGAATAACATCTCCGACTCGGTATTTTTGTTTGACCTTGGCGGGGAATTCGTCTACCTGAACGAGGCTGCGTGGAAATCGCGCGGCTATACGCGCGAGGAGATGATGGCCATGAACCTGCGCGAACTCAATACGCCGGAATTCCGCCTGCTCATTCCGCCCCGGATAAAGGAGGTGCTGGAAAAGGGGCATGGCATTTTTGAAACCGCGCACTATTGCAAGGACGGCTCCATCATGCCGGTCGAGATCAGCTCGCGTCTCATCGAGTCCGGCGGACGGAGGCTGCTGCTTGCGGCGATCCGCGACATCACCGAGCG
>JBGPSQ010000156.1:0-7066 GCA_041490205.1 Gallionellaceae bacterium | reverse complement strand
TCGGTATAGCCACTCAATAATTTCACCAAGTTTTGGTTCATTTTGAACACCTCGCCAAGTTACTGTTTTGTCCTTATCTTTATCTAAAGAGTTAGATCAAAAAAACCTGCCGAAGTTCAAGTTTGGCAGGGTAGGGGCGCCATATATGTGTATGTTTTTAAACATTTAAATAAAACGTTCAGGTTGGGTTGCCGGCATATCCCCTTTGCCGGGACTATGCATGGTCTTGCCCGGCAAAATCATGGTGAAAAGAATTGGCATGGCATGGTGTATCGGGGAGGTGCAGGGGAGTCAGGAACAGAAGCGCCAAGCGTGCGTCAAATATGGCACAATTCCGCGCGTACCAACGCATCACCAGAGAATGGAACGATTTAATGAGCCGATTACTTTTTATTATTGCGGTTGTGGCCGTGGTTTATTTGCTGCTCAAGTCATACCGCAACCGGATTTCCGGGGAGAAGCCTTCGGCACCTGCTGAGCCTCCTCCGGCTCGTGCGGAGGATATGGTGCGCTGTGTCCATTGCGGCGTGCATTTGCCGAGAAGCGAGAGCATCATGGCAGGGGGAAAATTCTTTTGCTGCGAAGAACATCGTCGCGCGCATCAGCCGCCAGCGGGCAGTGATGGCGGATAACACCTCGTTGTTCCAAAGCCGGTTGTTCTTGTCGCGGGCGTATTCCCCGCCGCCGCAGGAAGCGCTGTGGCGCACCATGTATTTCTTCAACTTGTACCGGCTTGCGCTGGGCGGTGTGCTGATTTTCCTTTTTGGCCCCTATGGCAGCGCGCTTTCGTTGAGTACGCGCAGCCTCTCGTTGTTTTTTGACACCAGCCTGGTATATGCGATTTCCGCGCTGGCCTCGCAACTCGCCATCAAATTGCGCAAACCGGGGTTTTCCGTGCAGTTGGCTCTGCAGATGGGCATGGACATCGTATGCGTGGCGGTGTTGTCCTATGCCAGCGGCGGGGCACAGAACGGGCTTGGGGTATTGCTGCTGGTTTCGCTTGCGGCTGCCGGGATAATCAGCCGCGGCCGGATCACGCTGTTTTTTGCGGCGCTTGCCAGCATAGGCATGCTGCTGGAACATTCCTATGCGGTGTTGACCCTGGACGCCGATATTACCCAGTATTTCCAGGTTGGACTGCTGAGCATCGCTTACTTCGCCGTGGCTTGGCTGGCGCACACCCTGGCCAAATATGCCGTTGCCAGCGAAAAGCTGGCGACGCAACGCGGCGCCGAACTGGCGGGAATGGCCGAGATCAACCGCCTGGTCATCCAGGGGTTGCCGGATGGGGTACTGGTGGTGGACGAAGGCGGTGCGATCAAACAGCATAACCCGAGCGCGGATCGACTGCTGGGGTTAGACTTGTTGCGGCCGGACGAGGCGACACTGGAACAATGCGCGCCCATGCTGGCAGAAATGTTCCGGGCATGGCGGCTGGATCAGGGGCGGACGCCCGAAGGAGTTCGGCTCCCGGTTACCAACCGGTTGGTGCGAGCGCGTTTCCTGCCGGTACGGCAGGACAATTTCGGGGGGGCGCTATTGGTGCTGGAGGATATGCAGCGCGTCCAGGCACAGGCCCAGCAAATCAAGCTGGCCGCGCTGGGGCGGCTGACCGCCAACATCGCACATGAAATTCGCAACCCGCTTTCGGCGATCAGCTATGCGGTGGAGCTTTTCCGCGAGGAGAAGGATGAGCCGGCGCGGAAAAAACTGGCGGGCATCATCATGGAAAATACGGGGCGGCTCAACAACATCGTGAAAGACGTCATGCAATTGAACCGCCGCGACCGGGTACAGGCGGAAACCTTGCGGCTGGAGGACGAGTTGAGGAAATTCGGCGGTGAAATATGCCAGGCCGAACATGCGGCCCCGGAGATGCTCCTGATAGAGGTGGGGACGGATCAAGAAATCAGCTTCGATCGGGGGCATTTCAACCAGATCATGTGGAATTTATGCGGTAACGCGATGCGCCATTGCAGCAAGCAGCCCGGAAGCGTGCAATTGCGCGCCCTGCGCGCGGCCGATGGCAGAATGATGCTCGAGGTGGCGGATGACGGGCCCGGTGTCGCGCCGGGAGTTGAGCCGCAATTGTTCGAGCCGTTTTTTACCACAGAGTCCGGCGGCACGGGTCTGGGGCTGTATATAGCACGTGAACTCTGCGAGGCCAACGGGGCGTTGCTGGAATATGTGCGGCGCGGGCAGAGCGGAGCCTGCTTCCGTATCGTTTTCGGGGGGGCGGATGAACACTGAGCGATTAAAGGAAGCGGCGGCACGTGTGCTGATCGTGGACGACGAGAAGGACCTGCTGGACTTGCTGGAGTTGGCCTTGTCACGCATGGGGCTGGGAGTGGGACGTGCGGCTAGCGTAAAAGAAGCGTTGCGCCAGTTGGACAGCAAGAAATACAACCTGTGCCTGACCGACATGCGCCTGCCGGATGGCGATGGGCTGGCTGTGGTGAACCACGTCGCTGCACACCATGCAGAGGTACCGGTGGCGGTGATTACCGCGCACGGTAACATGGAAAATGCGATCTCGGTGCTCAAGGCGGGTGCATTCGATTACCTGTCCAAGCCGGTCGCGCTGGATCAATTGCGTGCCTTGGTCAAGTCCGCGCTCAAGCTGACGCAACCTCCGGCGGAATCCGTCCCTGGAAGCGGGCCGGGAAGCGAGCCGGTATTGCTGGGGAAATCACCCGCGATGGAAACGGTGCGCGGCCTGATCGAGCGCGTGGCGCGCAGCCAGGCTCCGGTTCATATCAGCGGCGAATCCGGCAGCGGCAAGGAGCTGGCAGCGCGGCTGATCGTGGAAAAGAGTGCGCGGCGCGGCCAACCCTTCATTGCGGTGAATTGCGGTGCGATCCCGGAGAACCTGATGGAAAGCGAATTTTTCGGCTACCGCAAGGGTTCATTCACCGGGGCGGACAGGGAACGCGACGGTTTTTTTCAGGCGGCCAACGGCGGCACCTTGTTCCTGGACGAAGTGGCCGACCTGCCCCTGTCCATGCAGGTCAAATTGCTGCGCGCCATCCAGGATAAAAAAGTGCGCAAGGTTGGCGACACCCAGGAGGAGCCGGTGGACGTGCGCATCATCAGCGCAACTCACCGCTCGCTGGCCGAACTGGTGCAGCAGGGCAAGTTCAGGCAGGACCTGTATTACCGGCTGAATGTGATCGCCCTGCATATGCCGGCGCTGCGCGAATTGCGCGATGATATTGTGGATATTGCCCGGCAATTGCTGGCGCGGCTGCGCGGCGACACAGCCATTGAGTTTTCCCCTGAAGCGCTGGAATTGCTGCACCAATACGATTTCCCCGGCAACGTGCGCGAATTGGAAAACCTGATCGAGCGCGCGCTGGCGCTGTGCAATGGCGGAATTATTACGCCGGACGACCTGAACCTGACGCTCACCGATAACAACAAGGCTGGCGGCGCCGGTGCGGCCACAGGCAGCTATTCCCTGCCCGACTATCTTGAACGGATAGAGCGGCGGGCCATCTTGATGGCGCTTCAACAGACAGGCTTCAACCGCACCGCAGCCGCCAAGCTGCTGGGGGTCACTTTCCGCACTTTGCGCTACCGCATGGAACGGCTGGGGATCACCGAGAAAGAGGGTGGGCAGGGCGGTGAAGCTTGATGCGGAGGGCTGGATCAGCGGCTTGCGCCGTATTTCCTCGCCGAACCAGGATCGGCGTCCGCCCGGCACGGCTGTCGACCTGTTGGTAATACACAACATCAGCTTGCCCCCCGGCGAGTTTGGCGGCGATGCGATAACCCGGCTATTCACCAACACTCTGGATACAACGCAACATCCTTTTTTTGCGCAACTCCAAGGGCTGAAGGTCTCCGTGCACTTCCTCATCCGGCGCGACGGCGAAATCATCCAGTTCGTGGCGTGCGGCAAGCGCGCCTGGCATGCGGGTGTCTCAACGTGGCAAGGGCGGGGGCGCTGCAACGATTTTTCCATTGGAATCGAACTGGAAGGCGACGACTGCCAGCCGTTTGCCGAAGCGCAATATGCAGCCCTTGCCCGGCTGACCAGGCGGCTATGCCGCACATATCCCATCGCCAGCATTGCCGGGCATTCCGATATTGCGCCGGAGCGCAAAACCGACCCCGGCCCCTGCTTCGACTGGCAGCATTATTTTCGCCTGATCGGGCAAACATTCTCAGGCCGGCCTGGCGGCAAGGGTACACTTTAAATCCGACCGTCCGGACCGGCGCATGGTACGAACCGAGTGTTAAACAGAACATAAGCATGTCCTGATGCAGCTCATGTGGTTGCCAACTCTGCGCCGCATTTCAACTTTTTTACTGTTCCATACCCGACGCCCCGGCTTGGATTTTTCGCAAGCATTTCAGAAAATATATAGATAAAAATTGTTCTTGCATAAATTTCGCGATCCACTAGAATTAGCGAAAAAATGACACATAACCACTAGATGTAGTGGTTTTCTAATTTTGGGCCTGGCTTTGGGCTGGGCCCGGCAATACACAGGGAGATGTCGCATGTTGCATGCCGCCGGCAGTAATTTTTCCTCAACCGTTCCCATCCTTAACGATGTAAATACCCTGGCCGCGCCCGCCACGCCGTTCGATCAATATAAGGTTATCAGGCGCAATGGCTCGGTTGTCCCGTTCGAGCCGGCCAAGGTTTCCATTGCCATGACCAAGGCTTTTATCGCCGTAAATGGCGGGCAGGGGGCGGCTTCGGCGCGCGTGCGTGAGCTGGTTGAGCAACTGACGGGGTCGGTGGTCAATGCACTGATGCGCCGCCAGCCGCACGGCGGGACGCTGCATATAGAAGACATCCAGGACCAGGTGGAGCTTGCCCTGATGCGTTCTGGCGAGCACGATGTGGCGCGCTCCTACGTGCTGTATCGTGAGGCGCGCTCACTTGAGCGCGGCAAGGCCAGGCAGGAAAAGCAGGTATCCTCCCCGGTCATCTATGTGACGGAAAAAGGGGCGCGGCGTCCATTGGACGCGGACGAGATTTCCGGCTTGATCAAAGGGGCTTGCGCGGGGTTGGGCGATGCGGTGGATCCCGGCAAGGTGCTCCAGTTGACCCTGAAGGACTTGTACGACGGCGTGCCCGTGGAGGAGGTGCGCAAGTGCGTGATCCTTTCCGCGCGTTCGATGATCGAACAGGACCCCGCCTACGGGTTCGTTACCGCACGCCTGCTGCTGAACAACATCTGTTGCGAAATCCTGGGCGAAACCGTCACACAGTCCGAGATGCAGCAGCGTTATGCCGATTATTTCCCCGGTTTCATCAAGCGCGGCATAGAGGCCGAGTTGCTCGACACCGAACTGGCGAATTTCGATTTGCCGCGCCTGGCGCGCGAGCTGGATGCCAGCCGCGACCTGCAATTCGGCTATCTTGGCCTGCAAACCCTGTACGACCGCTATTTCCTGCATGTCGACGACGCTCGCATCGAGCTGCCCCAGGCGTTTTTCATGCGCGTGGCCATGGGCCTGGCGCTGAACGAGCTTGACCGCGATGCGCGCGCCATCGAGTTTTACCGCCTGCTGTCCAGCTTCGACTTCATGAGTTCGACGCCGACCCTGTTCAACTCCGGCACCCGCCGCTCGCAGCTCTCATCCTGCTACCTGACTACAGTGGCAGACGATCTGGACGGCATCTACGAGGCGCTGAAGGAAAACGCACTGCTGTCCAAGTTCGCCGGCGGCCTGGGCAACGACTGGACAAACGTGCGCGCGCTGGGCAGCCACATCAAGGGTACCAACGGCAAATCGCAGGGCGTGGTGCCGTTCCTCAAGGTGGTGAACGACACCGCCGTGGCGGTCAACCAGGGTGGCAAGCGCAAGGGCGCGGTTTGCGCCTACCTGGAGTGCTGGCACCTGGATCTCGAGGAATTCCTGGAGCTGCGCAAGAACACGGGCGACGATCGCCGCCGCACCCACGACATGAATACCGCGAACTGGATTCCCGACCTGTTCATGAAGCGCGTGATGGAGGGGGCCGAGTGGACGCTGTTTTCGCCCTCGAACTGCCCCGACCTGCATGACAAATTCGGCGCCGAGTTCGAGCATGCCTACCTGGGATACGAGGCCAAGGTCGCCAGCGGCGAGATCAAGCTGTACAAGAAGATTCCCGCGCAAACCCTGTGGCGCAAGATGCTCACCATGCTGTTCGAGACCGGCCACCCCTGGATCACCTTCAAGGATCCGTGCAACATCCGCAGCCCGCAGCAGCACGTCGGCGTGGTGCACAGTTCCAATCTGTGCACGGAAATCACCCTGAACACCTCCGACTCGGAAATTGCCGTGTGCAATCTGGGCTCGGTCAACCTGGCGGCGCACCTGTATCCCAAGGGACATGAAAAATTCGGGCAGTTGGATCATGACAAGCTCAAGCGCACCATCCGCACCGCGATGCGCATGCTGGACAACGTGATAGACATCAACTACTACGCGGTCGGCAAGGCGCGCACCGCCAACCTCAGACACCGCCCGGTTGGCCTTGGCATCATGGGCTTCCAGGATAGTCTGCACGAACTGCGCGTGCCGTATGCTTCCGAGGCGGCAGTCGAATTCGCCGACCGCTCCATGGAGGCGGTGTGCTATTACGCCTACTGGGCATCCAGCGAACTGGCCGAAGAGCGCGGCCGCTATTCCACCTACCGCGGCAGCCTGTGGGACAAGGGTATCCTGCCGCAGGACACGGTGGAAATGCTGCGCCAATCGCGTGGCGGCTATGTGGAAGTGGATGGCTCGGTCAGCATGGACTGGGATGCGCTGCGCGCGCGCATCGGGCAACATGGCATGCGCAACTCCAACTGCATCGCCATCGCCCCGACCGCAACCATCTCCAATATTGTCGGCGTGGCGGCCAGCATCGAGCCGACCTACCAGAACATATTCGTCAAGTCGAACCTGTCGGGCGAGTTCACCGTCATCAACGACCACTTGGTGCATGACCTCAAGCAACTGGGTATGTGGGACGAAGTGATGGTTTCCGACCTCAAGTATTTCAATGGCAGTCTGTCCAAGATAGACCGCATCCCGGCAGAACTGCGCAACCTGTATGCCACCGCCTTCGAGGTCG
>JBGPSQ010000155.1:0-7079 GCA_041490205.1 Gallionellaceae bacterium | reverse complement strand
TTGTAAATCCAATTTCGATTGAGAGGACATTATGCGTTTAACGACCAAAGGACGTTTTGCCGTGACAGCGATGGTGGATCTGGCCATGCGCGGTGACCATAGCCCGGTGACGTTGGCCGGTATCAGCGAGCGCCAGAAAATTTCCCTGTCTTATCTGGAGCAGCTGTTCGGCAAACTGCGCCGCAGCAATATCGTATCCAGCGTGCGCGGCCCCGGCGGCGGCTATCGCCTGGCGCGTCCTGCCTCGCAGATTCCCATTTCCGAAATCATTCTGGCGGTCGATGAGCCGCTGGATGCCACCAATTGCACCGGAAGGGGCGATTGCCTGAACGGCGGCGAGTGCATCACTCACGAACTTTGGCTGGGGCTGACCAAGACCATCTATGACTATCTGGCCGAGGTAACCCTGCAGGAAATGGTGGATGCGCAGAAAAAAGAACCGTCCGGCACTGCCAATGTGAAGTTGAGCGCCAATATGACACATCCCGGCATGATTGCCGGTTGAGCGGACGTTTAGATGAAGAAACCGCGCTTGCCGATTTACATGGATTATTCCGCCACCACGCCGGTTGACCCGCGCGTGGCCGAGGCGATGATTCCATTCCTCACCGAAAAATTCGGCAACCCCGCCTCGCGTTCCCATTCATTCGGGTGGGAAGCGGAAAAGGCCGTGGAGGAGGCGCGCGCGCAAGTGGCGGCATTGGTCAATGCCGATCCCAAGGAAATCATCTGGACTTCCGGTGCGACCGAATCCAACAACCTGGCGCTGAAGGGCGCGGCGCATTTTTACTCGGGCAAGGGCAAGCACATCGTCACCATGATGACCGAGCACAAGGCCGTGCTGGACACCGTGCGCGAACTGGAGCGGCAGGGTTTTTCCGCAAGCTACCTCGATCCCAAACCGGACGGGTTGCTCGACCTGGAGAAATTCAAGGCGGCCTTGCGCCCAGACACCATTGTCGTTTCGGTGATGCTGGTGAACAACGAGATCGGCGTGATCCAGGACGTCGCGGCCATCGGCGAAATCTGCCGCGAGCGCGGCATCATTTTCCATGTGGATGCGGCGCAGGCCACCGGCAAGGTGGCGATAGATTTGCAGAAATTGAATGTGGACCTGATGTCTTTCTCCGCGCACAAGACTTATGGCCCCAAGGGCGTAGGCGCGCTATATGTGCGCCGCAAGCCGCGCGTGCGCCTGGAAGCACAGATGCACGGCGGCGGCCATGAGCGCGGCATGCGCTCCGGCACCCTGGCGACGCACCAGATCGTCGGCATGGGCGAGGCCTTTCGCATCGCGCGCGAGGAAATGGCGTCTGAGAACGAGCGCATCCGCATGCTGCGCGACCGGCTGTGGGCGGGGCTTTCCGCCATGGAAGAAGTTTATGTGAACGGCGACCTGGAGCGGCGCGTGCCGCACAACCTGAACGTCAGCTTCAACTTTGTCGAAGGCGAATCGCTGATCATGGCGATCAGCGACGTTGCGGTCTCCAGCGGCTCGGCCTGCACATCCGCCAGCCTGGAACCCTCGTATGTATTGCGCGCGCTGGGGCGCAACGACGAACTGGCGCACAGCTCCATCCGCTTCTCCGTGGGGCGCTTCACCACCGTGGAAGAAGTGGATTATGTGGTGGAGCTGCTGAAGGGCAAGATCAGCAAGCTGCGCGATCTTTCGCCGCTTTGGGAAATGTACAAGGATGGCGTGGACCTGAACGCGATTGAATGGGCAGCACATTAAGCAGTCGTTAGAAGTTAGTCGCTAGTCGTTAGTTAAGGCCGGGCCAACTGGCGACTAAAGACTAACGACTACCAGCGACTGAAAGGAGCGAACTGAGTTATGGCTTACAGTGAAAAAGTGATGGATCATTACGAGAACCCGCGCAACGTGGGTTCCCTGGACAAGGACTCCGCGCTGGTGGGAACCGGCATGGTCGGCGCGCCCGCGTGCGGCGACGTGATGAAGTTGCAGATCAGGGTGAATGAACAGGGCGTGATCGAGGATGCCAAGTTCAAGACCTACGGTTGCGGCTCGGCCATTGCTTCCAGCTCGCTGGTGACTGAATGGGTCAAGGGCAAGACGCTGGACGAGGCGCTGGCCATCAAGAACACGCAGATCGCGGATGAGCTGGCGTTGCCGCCGGTGAAAATACACTGCTCCATCCTGGCCGAAGACGCAATCAAGGCGGCGGTGGCGGATCTGAAGAAAAAGCGCGAGGCGGAAGTCTCCGCCTGCAGCGGAAACAGGGGTTGAATCATGACGATTACACTGACGGAAAACGCGGCCAAACATGTGCAAAACTTCCTCACCAAGCGCGGCAAGGGCATCGGCCTGCGCCTGGGTGTGCGCACCAGCGGCTGTTCGGGCATGGCCTACAAGCTTGAATTCGCCGACGAGGAGGGCAGTGACGAGGTCAAGTTCGAAAGCAGCGGCGTGACGGTGCTGGTGGACCGGCATAGCCTGCCATACCTTGACGGCATGGAACTGGACTACACGCGCGAAGGCCTGAACGAGGGATTCAAGTTCAATAATCCGAATGTAAAGGATACCTGCGGCTGCGGCGAGAGCTTCAAGGTGTGAGGCGCGCCGCGCGTGGAATGACTTCCCGGACATCCCGATGCACGCCTTCGATTTCCGCAAAAATTTCTTTCAACTGTTCGGGTTGACCGAACGATTCCGGATTGACCGCGCCGAGCTGAGCCAGCGCTACCGCGCTTTGCAGGGCGAAGTACATCCGGACCGGTTTGCCCACCGTCCGGAAACGGAACGTCTTCTATCCATGCAATGGGCGACGCAAATCAACGAAGCCTACCAAACCCTGGGCAATCCTGTGCGGCGTGCGCGCTACCTGTTGTCGCTGAAAGGCGTGGATACGCAGGAAGAAACCAACACCGCGATGCCTGCGGAATTCCTGATGCAGCAAATGGAATGGCGCGAAGCGATCGAGGAGGCAGCGCAGGCAACAGACGCGGTCGCACTGGCGGCGCTCGAATCGCGGATGCAACATGAAATGCGCGAACTGGAAACTCAACTTGCAGTTAAAATAGACGATGGGGGCGATTATCCGGCTGCGGCCATGGACGTGCGCAAACTCAAATTCATGGAAAAACTGGCTGAGGGGATTGCCTCCGCGTTTGATGGAATAGATACTTGATTTGCCAGTCGTCCGGCGTCAGCCGCTGGTTAGGCAACGGCAACTGACGAATGGCGACCAACTACTAACGAACAAAAATGGCATTGCTGCAAATTTCCGAACCCGGCGAGTCCACTGCGCCGCACGAACACCGCCTGGCCATCGGCATAGACCTGGGCACAACCAACTCTCTTGCGGCATCGGTGCAGAGCGGCACCGCAGTGGTGTTGCGCGATGAGCACGGCCAGGCGCTGCTGCCTTCGGTGGTACGCTATCGAGCCGATGGCAGCGTGCAGGTGGGGGAGGAGGCGCTGGCCAGCCAGAGCGAAGACCCGTCCAATACTTTTGCATCCATCAAGCGCTTCATGGGACGCGGTCTGCGCGACATCGGCGACATCAGCGGACTGCACTACAATTTTGTGGATACCCCCCCCGCAGTGCCGGGACAGGCGCCGGGCATGGTCAAGCTGCGTACTTTGGCAGGTGTGAAGAGTCCGGTGGAAATTTCGGCAGAAATCCTCAAGGTATTGCGCGCACGCGCCGAGGCGGCGCTGGGGGGAAATATCGTTGGCGCGGTGATCACCGTGCCCGCCTATTTCGACGACGCACAGCGCCAGGCGACCAAGGACGCTGCAAAGCTCGCCGGACTCAACGTGCTGCGCCTGCTCAACGAGCCGACCGCCGCCGCCATTGCCTACGGCCTGGACAACGGCAGCGAGGGTGTATATGCGGTATATGACTTGGGCGGCGGCACCTTCGACATTTCCATCCTCAGGCTGTCGCGCGGTGTATTCGAAGTGCTGGCCGCCAACGGTGA
This sequence comes from Gallionellaceae bacterium, assembly GCA_041490205.1. Classification (GTDB taxonomy): domain Bacteria; phylum Pseudomonadota; class Gammaproteobacteria; order Burkholderiales; family Gallionellaceae; genus DATDDB01. The sequence goes on along the minus strand of JBGPSQ010000155.1, from coordinate 3,134 downwards.
TTCTGCGCTGGGTGGCGACGATTTCGATCATCGCCTGTATTGCTGGCTGCTGGAAAAAAGCAACCTCTCGGCGCTGGGCGCGCAGGATGCGCGCATGTTGCTGGACCGTTCGCGCGCGGCCAAGGAAGAGCTTACAGACCATGCGCAAACACGCATCACCGCCGTGCTGCGCAATGGTCAGGTGGTGAACAACGTGCTGGATCAGCAGACTTTCCACGACATGACGCAGAATCTCGTGGCGCGCACCCTGCAACCGATGCGCCGCGCCCTGCGTGACGCCGGGCTGACAACTGCCGACATCAAGGGCGTGGTGATGGTGGGTGGTGCCACGCGCATGCCGCAGGTGCAGCGCGCCGTGGCGGAATTTTTCAAGCAGGAGCCGCTGACCAATCTCGACCCGGATAAGGTGGTTGCCCTGGGGGCGGCGCTGCAAGCCAATGTGCTGGCGGGCAACCGCGGTACGGACGATTGGCTGCTGCTAGACGTGATCCCGCTTTCCCTCGGCATTGAAACCATGGGCGGGCTGGCCGAAAAGATCATTCCGCGCAACAGCACCATCCCTACTGCCCGCGCACAGGAATTCACCACTTACAAGGACGGACAAACCGCGATGAGCGTCCATGTGGTGCAGGGCGAACGCGAACTGGTATCCGATTGCCGCTCGCTGGCGAAATTCGAGTTGCGCGGCATTCCGCCCATGGTGGCGGGCGCGGCGCGCATTCGCGTCACTTTCCAGGTGGATGCGGACGGGCTTTTGAGCGTGTCTGCCCGGGAGATTAGCAGCGGCGTCGAGGCACATATCGCGGTCAAGCCGTCGTACGGGCTGAGTGATGCGGAGGTGGCGCGCATGCTGCAGGATTCTTCAGCCCATGCGCGCGACGACATGCAGGCGCGCGCGCTGGCCGAGGCAATGGTTGAAGGGCAGCGCCTGCTGGAAAGTACTCATGCCGCATTGCAGGAGGACGGGGCGGCATTGCTCAAGCCGGAAGAAATCAGCGCCATCGAGCGGCTCAGGACCGTGCTGCAGGATACCTTGCCGGGGGATGACATCAATGCCATCAAGCGCGCAGCCGATGCGCTGAACCACGGTACCGTGGAATTTGCCTCGCGCCGCATGGACCGCAGCGTGAGCCGTGCGTTGACCGGGCATCGCCTGGACGAACTGGAGACCTGACGCCATGCCGCAATTGATCGTGCTCCCCCACGAAGAACTTTGTCCGCAAGGCGCGGTGCTGAAAGTCGAGCCGGGCATCAGCCTGTGCGATGCGCTGCTCGGAAACGGCATCGAGATCGAACATGCCTGCGAAAAATCCTGTGCCTGCACTACCTGCCATGTCATACTGCGCGAAGGCTTCGCCACCCTGATGCCTGCGACCGAAAAGGAAGAAGACCTGCTGGACAAGGCTTGGGGGCTGGAGCCGACCTCGCGCCTGTCCTGCCAGGCGGTGGTGGGCAACCAGGACCTGGTGGTGGAAATTCCAAAATATTCCATTAACATGGCGAAGGAAAGATAAAATGAAATGGACAGACGTGCGCCTGATCGCCATCGAGCTGGCCGAAGCGCACCCGGAAATCGAACCTAAGACTGTGCGCTTCACCGACCTGCACAACTGGGTGGTGGCGCTGAAGGATTTTGACGACGACCACATGCACGGTGGTGAAAAAGTGCTGGAAGCCATCCAGATGGCGTGGATCGAGGAGGTTGAGTAATTTGAAGTGAACTTTAGCCACGGATTTACACGGATAGCCACGGATAACAGCGGCTGTCATCAGTGTTAATCCGTGACCATCCGCACCCGCAAGGGGTAGGCCGTGGTTGTATTGCCGCTAAAGCGGCAACAACCACGCACTGGCTAAATTGCTTTTTCAAGGATAAACCATGAGCAAGATGAAGGGCCTGTTATTTAATCTCGCCGGCCGCTGGCTGTACCTCGCAGGCGCGCTAATCATTGCCGGATTGTTCGGCGGGGCGATGTACCTGCAATATGTACTGCACCAGGAGCCGTGTCCGCTGTGCATGATTCAGCGCTTCGCATTCACCGCCATGCTGGCGCTATTCATCATTGCGGCGCTGCACAACCCGGGCCGTCTCTGGTCAAAAATCTACGCTGTGCTGATCGGCCTGTTCGCGCTGTTCGGCATTGCCGTTGCCAGCCGCCATATCTGGATTCAGCATTTGCCCAAGGATCAGGTTCCCGCCTGCGGCCCCGGGCTGGACTACATGCTGGAAAATTTCCCAATGTCCAAGGTGCTGAAAGAGCTGATGCACGGCTCCGGCGAATGCGCCGCAAAGGGCTGGACCTTCCTTGGTCTCGGCATCGCGGAATGGGCGCTGTTGTGGTTCATCCTGCTCGGCGCATGGGCGGTGTTCATTGCCTGGCGGGCGAAGCGCGCTTAAACCGGAGCAATCCCCGAAACCTGCCGCAATGAAGCTCAAAGAACTGCTGTCATCATTCGCGCCGGGTTTTGACGCCACTCCCCTGGCCGAGAAGTTCCGCAGCGCGGCAGCAGTGACGGTGGGCGTCCTGCTGCTGGGACTGGTGTTGCACTTCCTGTTTCCGGAACCGGGCTTTTTCAGGCCGCTCCTGCTCTCGTCCATGGCTGCAGCCGCCTTGCTCGTCTATGCCGTGCCACACAGCCCGATGGCCCAACCCTGGCCGTTGGTAGTCGGCAATCTGGCTTCCGGAGCGGTTGGCATGGCCTGCGCCATACTGATCCCTGACATGCTATGGGCGGCAGCCTGCGCGGCGGGGCTGTCGGTGCTTGTCATGCACCTCACGCGCTCGCTGCACCCTCCTGGCGCTGCCACCGCCTTGTTCATGGTGCTGAACGCCTCGATGTTTCAGCAGCACGGCTGGCTATGGTCTTCCGGTGTGGTGCTGGCCAATGTCATGCTCACCCTGATACTAGCCCTCATCATCAACAACCTGATCCACCTCGGGCGCTACCCGGTGCGTCGTCATCATGCTTCGGTCAAACCTGCAATCGTCGCCACCTTGACGGAAGCGGATGTCGAATGGGCTTTGCAGCACATGGAAGGTGTCACCGACGTGAGTGAAGAAGACCTGCTGGAAATTTACCGGCTTGCCTGCGAGCACGCGCAGAAAAATCAGTAAACGTCGAACGTAGCAGCC
>JBGPSQ010000154.1:0-7087 GCA_041490205.1 Gallionellaceae bacterium | reverse complement strand
TGATGGTGAAATCGCGGCGCGCCAAGTCTTGCTCCAGGGTGACATCCGGCGCGGCATAGACGGCGAAGCCCTTGTAGCCGCGCGCGGTCTTGCGCTCGGTGCGCGCCAGCGCGTACTCCTCGTGGGTTTCCGGGTGCAGGAAGACAGGGAAGTCCTTGCCCACCGGCTTGTAACCAAGCTGTTCCATGCCTTCCGGCGTGCCGCCCACCACCACCCAATCGTGATCCTGCACCGGCAGGCCGAGCAGTGCGTCGCGCACCGCGCCGCCTACGCAATACACCTGCTGCTTACCTTTCATTGGACATGGACGACAACGCGGTAGCGTTTTTCGGTGCAATCACGCCCAGGCGCTGCTTGAGCGGAATCTGGGGCTGCCCGAATAGCTGGGCGTAATAGGCGGTGTTGCTCATTACTTTTTTGACGTAATCGCGGGTTTCGTCAAACGGGATGGTTTCGATGTATATCGCGCCTTCCAGCGTTTTGCCGCCGCGCCATTGCTGCGCCCGTGTCGGTCCGGCGTTATAGGCTGCGGAAGCCAGCACCGGGTTGTCGCCGAGCTGGGATAACACGGTTTTCAGGTAATAAGTGCCGAGTTTGAGGTTGGTTCCCAATTCACTGATCAGGGAATTGCGGTAATTTTTCATCCCGATTTTCCGCGCCACCCAGCGTGCGGTCTCGGGCATGATCTGCATCAATCCTGCCGCGCCGACGCTCGAATTCGCGCGGACGGCGAAACGGCTTTCCTGGCGCATCAGCCCATAGACCCATGCCTCGTCCAGGCCGTTTCCGCGAACGTGCTCCTGCATTTCTGCGCGGTAAGGTGCAGGGAAGCGCAAGTTGAAATCGTGCACCAGCCGCGTGTGCTCGGCAGTATCTATGGATCTGTCGTAAATGCCGTTGCGGTGAGCGATCTCGGCTGCCGCCAGCAATTGCTTGTCGTCGAAACCGTGCACTGCCCATGCCCATTCGCGCGATCCTTCGGTATCCACCCCCAGCCGGTAAAGCGCCAGCGCGCGCTGGATGCCGGTTTGCGCCTGCACTTTTCCGATTTCTTCCTGTTCCGGCGCATGCCTGTCAGGGTCTGAAACCAGCGCAGGTTCCATTTCCCCGGCGGCAAGCTGGGCGTAGTATCCGTATTCGCCGCTCAACGCAGTGAACATGGCCTGTGCCTGGATGTGCCATCCCAGTGCGCTCAGCGCGCGTGCTTTCCAGTAGCGCCATGCTTTTTCGCGTTGCTGTTCCTGCCCCATTGCATTGATGCTGGCAAGCACTTCGCGCCAATCACCCATTCGCAGGGCTGCGCGCGTACGCCAGGCCAGCTGGGGCGGGGCAAGCTGCGCATCTCCCGCATTCTTGTACCATTCCAGCGCGCGGCTATCCAGCGCGCGCGATGCCTCGTAGCCCAGCCAGCCGTAAAAATAGCGTTGCTCTGGCTCGGTAAAATAAGCAGCCAGTCTCTCCCAGCGAGCATAAGCGATTTGCGGCGACTGCCTGGCCAGCCGCCTGAGCGCGAACAGTGCAAGCATCTTTTCTCCCTCGCCCGCCTTGGCAAGGTTGACCGTTAACAGGTAGCGCCCCGGATTGCTGTAGGCCTTGTCCAGCGCCGCTACGGAGAATCTTTGCTTGGCGGGAAGCTTCGCGGACAATTGCCGGGCGAGCGGCATGTTGCTCGCTTCCAGCGCGAGCCGGATGCGCTGCCAGACATCGTCTTCGCTGATGACGCCTGCCGCCAGTGCCGCATCGAACAGCGGGATGCAGTCTTCAGGCTGCGCCTCGCCGCTGAACCAGAGCCGGCGTGCCTCGACCAGGGATTCTTTTTCCTGCACGCGATGACGCGCTTGCAGCGAATAGCAAAGCAGTTCGGGATCTTCGGTGACGATGTGCGGAAATTCTTCGATAAAAACATCCCATTGCTCATTCTTTCCCATCTGTTTCAGCCATTCGCCGCGCAGGCGGTCGATTACGGGCGTATCCGCCTGGCGGGACAGGAACTGTTTGACCGTGGCGGCATCGGCGGTCTCCAGGTGCATGTGCAGGTAATAGTACGCCACGTATGGCTCCAGCAGTGTACCGGCAAAGCGCGGGTACAAACGATCCACCTGGGCCATGTCGCCGACGCGGAAGGCTTCGCGCACAGCCAGAAAATCCTGGTCTGTTACGGTAGGGGCGTTGAGGGAGCTGGTAGCTGCGGGGCTGACAGCGCTCGCTGGCTGCAGAACTGCAAACCTGGCTGGCGTTGCCTGAAGCTTGGCGGTCTGGGGTGTGACCGCGGGCGAGATGGCTTGCACCCCGGACGCGGGCGATAGGGTATCCCTGACTGGCGCAGACATGAGCGGGAAAGCCGGTGCGGCACCCGCCGGGAGGGTGAAATAAAACAGCGCGAGCAGCAGGGGTAATCTCATTGAATGCAATTTATAAAGCCAGTATGGTGAAGGATACCATCATCAATCCTGCCGCATCCACTCGTAGCGGCAGAGTTTTGCCGTTCTGAAAAGGGCCTCGGTGCTGTTAGGAGTGTGCAGCCGGGGTAAAGTTTCAATCAGGTTGGGATGACCGGAGTGCGTCTTATTCCGCCGCCAGCATGCGCTCGACATAGCGCGCAATCAAGTCAATTTCCAGGTTCACCTGCGCGCCTGCCTTCAGTTCACCCAGGGTGGTCACCGCCAGCGTGTGCGGGATGAGGTTCACCTCGAATTCCGCGCCCGCAACGCGGTTCACGGTGAGGCTGACGCCATTGACGGTGATCGAACCTTTCGCTGCGATGTATTTCGCCAAGCCTTGGGGGGAGCGCAACACGAGCCGCCAGCTTTCCCCGAGATCGTCGAAGGCAATCACTTCGCCCACGCCGTCCACGTGGCCGCTGACCAGGTGCCCGCCCAGACGGTCCGCCAGGCGCAGCGCCTTTTCCAGGTTGACGCGCGCACCCTGGCGCTCCAGGCCCACGGTACAATTCAGTGTCTCGCGCGAGACATCCACCGTGAAAACATCGGTTTCTTTTTTGACCACCGTGAGGCAAACTCCGTTTACCGCGATGCTGTCGCCAAGCGCAACATCGCTCAGCCCGAGCGCATGCGTTTCAACCGCAAGGCGCAAGCCGCCGCTCCGGTCCTCGGCATGTTTGATGGTGCCCACATCTGCGATTATTCCGCTGAACATCCTTGATCCTTTCCTGACTGCCTTATTTTTTCACGGTTGCCACGAGCCGCAAGTCCCGGCCCACATGGCGCACGTCCCGCCACTCCAGATTTATGCTCTGCTCCAGGCTGGTCAGCTCGCCAAGGCGCGCCATGCCGCGCGCCATATCGCCCAGCATCTGCGGGGCGAGATACAGCACTAGTTCATCCACCAGGCCTGCTTGCAGCAAAGCTCCATTCAGCTTGTTGCCCGCCTCGACCAGCACTTCGTTGTAGCCGCGGCTGGCCAGGTCGCGCAGCACCGCAGGAAGATCAACTTGTCCATTCGCATTCGGCAGTGCCAGCACCTGCGCACCGGCTGTCTCCAGAGCGGCGGTTTTTTGCGCATCGGTCGTGGCGGTGTAAACCACCACGCCGGGATGCAGCAGCAGCCGCGCACTCAACGGCAGGCGTAGCCCATTATCCACCACCGCGCGCGAGGGTTGGCGCGATGTCTGGATACCGCGCACAGTGAGTTGCGGGTCATCCGCCAGTACCGTGCCGATGCCGGTGAGCATCGCGCATGAACGCGCGCGCCAGTGCTGCACATCCCGTCGCGCCGCCTCGCCCGTGATCCACTTGCTCGCGCCATTACTGAGTGCGGTGCGCCCGTCCAGGCTGGCTGCGATCTTGCTGCGCACCCACGGTGTACCGCGCGTCATGCGCGCGAAAAAGCCGATGTTCAGTTCGCGCGCAGCCTTCTCCATCAGGCCGCATTCGGCTTCGATTCCGGACGCGCGCAGTTTTGCCAGTCCTTGTCCGGCTACCTGAGGGTTGGGGTCCTGCACCGCCGCCACCACGCGCGCCACGCCTGACGCGATCAGGGCGTCGGTGCAGGGGGGGGTGCGGCCATGGTGGCTGCACGGTTCCAACGTGACATAAGCGGTGGCTCCGCGTGCCTGGTCTCCTGCCGCGCGCAGCGCATGGATTTCCGCGTGCGGCTCGCCCGCGCGCTCATGCCAGCCATCAGCCAGCCACGCGCCGTTTTTGACCAGCACGCAGCCGACGCGCGGATTGGGGCTGGTGCTGTACAGGCCGCGTTCCGCCAGTTGCAGCGCACGCGCCATCCACTGACTGTCTGCGGCGGTAAGCATGGTTACTCAGGCTTGCGGCGTTTGGCGGGAGTCTTGCGCACGGCCTCGACGGCTTCGGTGAAATCTCCCACGTCCTGGAAGCTCTTGTATACCGAGGCAAAGCGGATATAGGCGACCTTGTCCAGCTTCAACAACTCCTTCATCACCATTTCGCCGACCTGGCGAGAACCTATCTCGCGCTCGCCAAATTCGAAGATTTTCTGGGTGACGCGGTCTATGGCCGCATCCACCAGCTCTGTGGGGACAGGACGCTTGTGCAGCGCCCGCGTGAAACTGGTGCGCAGTTTTTCCTCGTCGAATTCGGTGCGCGTGCCGTTCTGCTTGACCACCTGCGGCATGCGCAGCTCCACCAACTCGTAAGTGGTGAAACGCTTGTCGCACGACAGACAGCGGCGGCGGCGGCGGATGCTGTCGCCTTCGTCGCTATCCCGGGTGTCTACTACCTGGGTGTCGGGGTGCTTGCAGAAAGGACATTTCATAGGGGAAAGGGGAAGAGGGAAGGGAAAGGAAGGGCATGCGGAACACCGCCGTTACCCTTCTCCCTTCTCATGTTAAACACCGTATACCGGGAACGCAGAAGTCAGCTTCTTCACCTCGGCGGTCACGCGTGAGATCACCGTCTCGTCATTCGGCGCGTCCAGCACGTCGGCGATAAGGTTGGCGAGCTTCTCGGCTTCCAGTTCCTTGAAGCCGCGCGTGGTCATGGCGGGCGAGCCGATGCGGATGCCGCTGGTCACGAAAGGCTTCTGCGGATCGTTGGGGATGGCGTTATTGTTCACCGTGATGTGCGCGCGGCCCAGTGCGGCCTCGGCATCCTTGCCCGTCAGGTTCTTGGGTTGCAGGTCGACCAGGAACACATGGCTGTCGGTGCGTCCGGAGACGATGCGCAAGCCGCGCGCCTGCAGCACGCGCGCCATCACGCGCGCGTTGTCGATCACCTGCATCTGGTATTCCTTGAACTCCTTGCTGGCTGCTTCCTTGAAGGCCACCGCCTTGGCGGCGATGACATGCATCAGGGGGCCGCCTTGCAGCGAGGGGAAAATCGCCGAATTGAGCGCCTTCTCGTGCTCGGCCTTCGCCAGGATCAGGCCGCCGCGCGGGCCGCGCAGGGTCTTATGTGTGGTGGTGGTGACGAAATCCGCAATGCCCACCGGGCTGGGATAGTATCCTGCCGCCACCAGCCCGGCGTAGTGCGCCATGTCCACGAACAGGTATGCGCCCACGCTGTCGGCGATCTCGCGGAAGCGTTTCCAGTCGATCACCAGCGCATAAGCGGAAGCGCCCGCCACGATCATCTTCGGCTTGTGTTCGTTAGCCAGTTTCTGTACCGCGTCGTAGTCGATCTCTTCTTTTGCGTTCAGGCCGTAGGTGATGGCGTTGTACAGCTTGCCGCTGATATTGACCGATGCGCCATGGGTGAGGTGGCCGCCGTGCGCGAGGCTCATGCCCAGGATGGTGTCGCCCGGCTTCAGCACCGCCGCATACACCGCCTGGTTGGCCTGGGAGCCGGAGTGCGGCTGCACGTTGGCGTATTCCGCGCCGAACAGGGCCTTGGCGCGGTCTATCGCCAGTTGTTCGGCGATGTCCACGAATTCGCAGCCGCCGTAATAACGCTTGCCCGGATACCCTTCGGCGTACTTGTTGGTGAGCTGGCTGCCCTGCGCCTCCATCACTGCCGGGCTGGTGTAGTTTTCCGAGGCAATCAGCTCGATGTGATCTTCCTGGCGGCGGTTTTCATTCTGAATCGCGGCCCACAGGTCCGGGTCAACGACGGCGATGGTGTTTTTTCTTGAGAACATGGCAGCCTTCCAAATGCGATAAGGGTAAAAGGCGCATTTTACCATGCGGGGCGGATGAGCCGGTAGGCTAACCGAAAACGGCCGGGCGCCAGCTCCGGACAGGCCGGGCAAGCCTTGCCGCATAGGTATAGAATGAAACCATCTCCTCTGGCTTGTGGGGGTTGCATGGCTCTGCTGGAACTCAGGAACGTAACCCGGCGCTTCGGCGACTTTGTCGCCGTGGATAACGTCAGCCTGGGCATAGAATCCGGGGAGTTCTTCACCTTGCTCGGGCCTTCCGGCTGCGGACCACCATCCTGCGCATGATCGCCGGGTTCGAGCAGCCCGATGCGGGGCATATCCTGCTCAATGGCGTCAGCCTGGCCGATACGCCCTCGGAAAAACGTCCGGTGCGTACGGTGTTCCAGAACTATGCGCTGTTTCCGCACATGACGGTGGCGCAGAACATTGCCTTTCCCTTGAAGATGGCGCGCATCCCTCACGCAGACGCAGACAAGGATGCTGCGCGAGGGGCTGGAACTGGTGCATCTCGCCGACAAGGCCGATGCCTATCCGCATGAGCTTTCCGGCGGGCAGAAGCAGCGCGTGGCGCTGGCGCGCGGGCTGGTCAACCGGCCCAGCGTGCTGTTGCTGGATGAGCCGCTGGGCGCGCTGGATGCCAAGCTGCGCGAGGAGATGCAGGTGGACCTGACCAACCTGCAAAAGGAAGTGGGCGTCACCTTCGTATTTATCACCCATGCGCAAGTGGAGGCGCTGGCCTTGTCCCACCGTCGCCTGAAAATGCTGCGCGACCTGGATCGCAACCAGCGGCGCGCGCTGTCCCGCCTGTGGACGAAAATCAAGCTGGATTAGGGAGTCTATGGGTGCAAACGTAATGCTCAATACTAAAGCAACAAATGACTTACTCTTAACTGCAAGATTACTTGCGGTTTAAGAATTTGTTAACGACTTGCTCAACTTTCTCCTCAGAAAATTCGTGGCCGTCAAATACACGGAATAATGGCTTCGTTGCTTCATGTAC
>JBGPSQ010000153.1:0-7113 GCA_041490205.1 Gallionellaceae bacterium | reverse complement strand
GCACGAAGCATGGAGGTTCTCATGTCCTGAGAATAGCGCGCCCCGCGACCCGCGTCAATGCTTTGCGGCTATTCGACGGTTTGCGGCCGTGCGACATGGACTCCCCTCGCCCGCTGGCGGGAGAGGGGCCGGGGGAGAGGGAAGGGAAAGCGGAGAGGGAATGGAAATCGCAGAGGAAGAGAATCCCGAAGGGGATGAGCGCGAAAGCACAGAAGGAGTTTCTGAGACCGTGCGCCGGGCACTGGAAAACCTGCAAGCCAGCCTAGGCGTAGACCTGGATTTCGACCCCGCCGCCGACTGGGGCCAATGCGGCAACAGCGAAGAGGAATTGTTCGCCTTCAGCCGCCAACTGGCGGCCAACGGCACGGCAGTGCAGCAGGCCAAGGCAGAGGAGCTTGAACGCGCCTGGACCCTGGCTGAACCTGAGGCACGCTTCGAAAGCGTGTGGCCGCTGTTGTACAAGTCTGACGGCGACCCGCGCAAACTTTCCGCCACCAGGAAGCAGGACGAGACGACCTTCACCATGGCCCTGCAAATCCTGCAAGCAAGCCTGCAAGCCGTGCGCAATGAGCAGACCGAGCGGCTCGCCTACCTGTTGAATGCGGCGGTGCTGCATTGCGGCGCGGCCTTCCTCGCGCGCTACCAGGCGCTCAAGCGGCAAAAGCAGCAGATGGATTTCCCCGATCTGGAATGGCAACTGTGCCGCCTGCTGCAACAGAGCGACCATGCCGAGACCATGCAATACAAGCTGGACTGCCGCTACCGCCATGTGCTGCTGGACGAATTCCAGGACACCAACCCGCTGCAATGGCAGACGCTGCGCGCGTGGTTCGATGCGGCGGCATCGGCGGACACCAAGCCCACCGTATTCATCGTGGGCGACCCCAAGCAATCCATCTACCGCTTCCGCCGCGCCGAGGCCAGGCTATTCGGCGTGGCGCGCGAATACCTGAGAACAGAATACGACGCGCGCGAGCTGCACAACAACCACACCCGGCGCAATGCCCCCGCCGTGCTGGGCGTGGTCAACGCCGTGTTCGCGGGCCACCCCGAAGGCTTCACCGATTTCGAGCCGCACACCGCCGAGCATACCGACCTGCCGGGCTATGTGGCCGTGCTGCCACTTACGCGCGCAGATGAACAACTCCCTCTCCCACCGGGAGAGGGCGGGGGTGAGGGAGCAAAAGATGAGATTTCACTCCGCGACCCGCTCACCACCGCCCGCGCGGAAGACGAAGAAAGTGCGCGCCAGAAGGAAGCCGCCGAATTCGCCCTCTTACTGCAAGTCATCGCCACCGAATGGCAGGTGATGGAAATGGGCAAACCGCGCCCCGCCGCCTACGGCGACATCATGGTGCTGGTGCGCAGCCGCACCCACCTGGCCATCTACGAAGAAGCCCTGCGCGCCAAGCACATCCCCTTCATCAGCTCGCGGCGCGGCGGCCTGCTCGACACGCTGGAAGCGGAAGACGTGCAGGCGCTGCTGATGTTCCTCATCACCCCCTTCGCCGACCTGGCGCTGGCGCAGGTGCTGCGCACGCCGATTTTTTCGTGCAGCGATGAGGATTTGATGCGGCTCGCAATCCCCCCCAGCCCCCCTTTTACAAAGGGGGGGGCGATAGGAGAATCTACATCGTTTGGCGTATCTGCTTCACTCACTCCCCCCTTTGTAAAAGGGGGGCTGGGGGGGATTAGCTGGTGGCAGCGCCTAAAGCATCTGGATTCCCCCACCCCCGCCCTGCAGCGCGCCGCCACCCTCCTGCAACGCTGGCTGGCGTTGGCCGACAAGCTGCCGGTACACGACCTGCTCGACCGCATCTATTTCGAGGGCGACGTGCTGGCGCGCTACAGCGCCGCACAATTGCCCGAGATGCGCGCCAAGGTCACGGCCAATCTGCACGCCTTCATGGAGATCGCCCTGGAAGTGGATGCCGGGCGCTACCCCAGCCTGCCGCGCTTCCTGCAGGAACTGCGCGAGCTGCGCGACAGCCGCGACGACGCCCCGGACGAGGGCAAGCTGGGCGTGGCGGGCGATGCGGTGCGCATCTACACCGTGCACGAATCGAAAGGACTGGAAGCACCCATCGTGTGGCTGCTGGACGCAAACGCCGAAAGGAAGCACAGCGAAGGCTACGACGTGCTGCTCGACTGGCCCGCGCACGAACAGCGCCCCGTGCATTTCTCGCTCTACGCCGATCTGGCCTCGCGCGGCAAAAAACGCGCCGCTATATTCGAACAGGAAGCCGCCCAGCAGGCACGCGAAGAAATGAACCTGCTCTACGTCGCCATGACCCGCGCCAAGCAGGCGCTGATCGTCAGCGGCAACGGGCGCGGCGAAGAGAAGGAGCAGAACAAGAAATCGCAGTCGTGGTATGACCGCATCGCGGCGGCGGTGGAACAGAGCGATGAGGAACACAAACCGCTCGGGCTGAGCTCGTCGAAGCCCGCCCCCAAAGAGCCTGAGTCCTCCGCCCCCCCTTCGACAAGCTCAGGGCAGGCTTCGACAAGCTCAGGGCAGGCTTCGACAAGCTCAGGGCAGGCTTCGACAGGCTCAGGGCGAACGGAGGACGCATTGATAGCCATCCCCCCCATCCTCCCCACCGGCAAACGCCGGGCGCGCAATACCCAGGAGCAACAGCGCGGCATCTGGCTGCACGCCCTGCTGCAACACCTCACCTCCGGCCCCCTCTCCCACCGGGGGAGGGCTGGGGAGGGGGAGCACTCTGCAAACAAACACCAACTCCAGCACCGCCTCTCCATCCCCCCCGCCGAAATGGAAACCCTCTGGCAGCAGGCGCAAGCCCTGCTCGCCGATCCCCAGCTCGCGCGCTTCTACGACGCCAGCCTGTACCGCCGCGCCAGCAACGAAATGCCCTACCTCAACGCGGCTGGCGAACTGAAGCGCATAGACCGCCTGGTGGAATTCGACGACGAAGTGTGGGTGCTCGATTACAAACTGGGCGACAGCGAAGACGCGTCGCGCCACCGCGCCCAGATGCAGGAATACCGCGCGGCGATGCAGGCGGTGTATGCGGGCAAGGTGGTGAAATGTGCGCTGGTGTTTTCGGACGGGGTGGTGAAAGAGATGTAATCAGGAATGAGGCACGCCGAGGTCTTTGCAGATTTTGCGCGCCAGCATTTCGTTGATTTCCCGGTGCCGGGGAATCGTTGAAGCCTTCCTGGTGGCGGGATTAAAGTAAACAGTGTGGCTGCCGCCCTCGCGCAAAAACTTACAGCCATGCGCCTCAAGGTGGCGCAGCAAATCCAGGCGCTTCATGCCGCGAGGATGATTTGCTCGCGTATGACATTCAACCCTTGCAGGCTTTCCTCGGCAAGGGCGCGGTTGGTTTCAAGCACAAGCTCAATGGCTTCGGTAAGATTGGAGCGGGCTTCTTCAAGGGTTTCACCCTGGGTATTGGCGCCCGGAAGCTCCTCTACGAAAGCGATATAACCCTCGGGAACTTGCTGGAACACGGCGGTAAGTTGGACGTGCATGTGAGACCTCCTTTGGGGGGATTATAGCAGAGGCGGTTCGGCAAGATCAGTTCAGCAAGGGATAGTAGCTTATGCTTACCGGGCATTAATTCCGCTCCCGCGCTAGAATAGCTGCCCCCCGACCAACAGCCTCACTTTCAAAGTCACCCATGATTGAAGAACGTTTAGTCAGCATCGAAACAAAGATCACCTTCCAGGAAGACCTGATCGAGGAGCTGAACAAGCTGGTCTATCAGCAGCAAAAAAAGCTGGCCCAGCTTGAAGCGACCTGTGTATCGCTCGCAAGACAAATCGAATCGCTGTCCGAAGCAGGAAACGAGGGCAAGCCCGCAAGCGAAAGGCCGCCTCATTACTGACCCGCCGCCAGAATCGCGCGCATCGCATTAATTAATAAACAAGCTCGCAGGTTGAGCTACGCAAGGCGTAGCCCCCTCATTGACAACAGAACGTCCGTTCTGTACGATATGCCAAACGTCCACCCCGTACGTTTGAGCATCACGATGAGTACCTTGCAGCAAGCTTCCATTCAGCTTCCGGCGATGGGCAGCCCGCCCGCCCCCTGTTCCCATGTTCAACCATAAGGTTGCCGCTGGCTTCCCCTCGCCTGCCGATGATTACATCGAGGGGCGGCTGAGCCTGGACGAGCATTTGATCCAGCACAGGGAGGCCACTTTTTTCGTGCGCGCCAAGGGCAGCAGCATGGCGGGCGCGGGCATTTTTGACGGGGATTTGCTGGTGGTGGACAAGTCGCTGGCGCCGCAGTCCGGCGACATCGTTATCGCGGTGCTGGACGGCCACTTGACGGTGAAGCGCCTGGTTCATCGCGGGGGGAAGGTTATCCTCAAGCCGGAGAACCCGCTCTTCAGGGAGCTTGAGCTCAAGGAGGGGCAGGAACTGACGGTGTGGGGTGTGGTGACTTCTGCCGTGAAGAAATTTATTTAAAGGCACCCGCCATGCCGCTCGCCCTGGTCGATTGCAATAACTTTTATGTCTCCTGCGAAAGGGTGTTCAACCCGGCGCTGGAGAACAAGCCGGTGGTGGTGCTTTCCAACAATGACGGTTGCGTGGTCTCGCGCAGCAATGAGGTGAAGGCGCTCGGCGTGAAGACGGGCGGGCCGTGGTACCAGTTGGAAAGCCTAGCCAAAAAGCACGGCATCATCGCCTATTCCAGCAACTATGCGCTCTACGGCGATATGTCGGCGCGGGTGATGTCGCTGCTCTCCACGTTTTCGCCGAAGCAGGAAATCTATTCCATCGACGAGTGTTTCCTCGACCTGGAAGGATTCGATCCGCAATCGCTGCTGGAATACGGCCAGACCATCAGGCAGGCCATCAAGCGCGGGGTGGGCATTCCCGTGTGCGTGGGCATCGCCGACACCAAGACGCTGGCCAAGCTGGCGAACCATTGCGCCAAGAAGGGGCTGGCGGGCAGCGATGGCGCGTGCGACTTTGGGCGCATGAATGAGGCGCAGCGCAGCGACTTGTTCGCGCGCATCCCGGCGGGCGAGGTGTGGGGCGTGGGGCCGCGCATCACGCACAGGCTAGAAGCTCTGGGCATACACACCGTGGAGGATTTGCGCACGGCTGCACTCGAGCGCATGCGCGACCAATTTTCTGTGGTGCTGGAGCGCACTGTGCAGGAGTTGAACGGCACGCCTTGCATCGAGCTGGAGGATGCAGGCGCGCCGCGCCAGCAGATCACGGTGTCGCGCTCCTTTGGTTCGCCGGTGACGGCATTCGAGGACCTGGCCGAGTCGGTCGCGTACTTCGCCACCCGGGCGGCGGAAAAACTCAGGCAGGATGGCTCGGTGGCGGCCAGCGTGTGCATCTACATCCGCACCAATCCTTTCAAGGAGGGCGAGCCGCAGTACCAGCGCTCGCTGATCGTGCCCCTGGCCCAGCCGACCGACGACACGCTGAAGCTGGTTGCCGCGGCCATCCAGGGGCTGCGGGCGAGCTACCGCAGCGGCCTCCGCTACAAGAAGAGCGGTGTGCTGCTGATGGGGTTGCAGCCGAAAGGGAGCGTGCAGCCCACCCTGTTCGACGATCCGGAAAAGCAGCTCAAGTCGGACAACCTGATGCGCGTGATGGATACCATCAACCGCCGCATCGGCCAGGGCAGCCTGACCATTGCCGCCTCCGGCATCAACCAGCGCTGGTCCATGCGCCGCGAGCGCAAGTCGCCGAATTACACGACGGCTTGGAACGAGCTGCCGGTGGCGGAATAAGTAAACCGGGAAGCACACGCTGCATGCAACGCCTCACCTGTAGGTGCGAATTCACCTCGCAGAGGTTCTTGCACCCTTTGGGTGTTCGCACATAATCCGGTCATGCGTGCGAATGAATTCGCACCTACCAACCAGCCATGCGGTCAACATTATAGTTGTGCCATAAACGCCACTCCGCCTTGCCAGCGCGGCGCAATATTTGCACAATACAACCCAGCCCCTCCTCCATGTGAAATAATGGCTATCATGTCTTACACAACCATTTATTTCATCCCGGGGCTGGCGATGGTCTTGGTCGTGCTGTGGGATTACAATAGGTTCCCGATGGCGGCAAAACGGCTCGCCAAACAGCCGCAGGGCACTGTGTCGCAATTTTCGCGCCTTGCACTGGAAGTCAGGAATATGACGGTGATAGCGCTGTTCGCTTTTTTCCTGTGGCCCTGGGTGGTGTGGATGGAGTTGACCGGAAAATGAGGGCAGTGAAATCATGCTGATTAAACTTGTAACGCTCATTCTATGTTTGTTGATCGCCACCGCCTGCAGCAGTGTGAACACGCATGGACTGAATACGCGCGATCAGACCATTCCTGTGTACACCCAGAAGTGGTAGGGCAAGGAACGAACCTCGTCCGCTCGCACCTCACCGCTTCTTCCGCCGCTCGCTCACCCTGTATTTCAGCACCTCTTCCACGTCGTCGCGGTAGCGGGTCATCCCGGCAATCGCAGACTGGGGCAGCCCCGGCGGCGGCGACTTGGCCCCGTCCTTCGCGGCGAGGGTATCTTCTATGGGCAGGATGTGGAACTGCTTCTTGTCGCCTTCGTGCGAAATGTATATCCACACCAGCTTGTGGTGGACGTCGGTGATGTCTATCGCGGTCTTGCCCGCCGCATCCTGTTTTTTCACCAGCTTGAAATAGAGCACCATGCCGCCGTCGGTATAGCGGTCGCGCTGGGCGGAGACGAAATTGCCCACGGAATAGGCCACGAGGCGCGGCCTGTCCTGGCCGTGGTGGTGCAATAATTCATAAGGCTGCACATGGTGCGGGTGGCCGCCCAGCACGATGTCCGCGCCGCTCGCCAGCGCGTGGTTCACCATGCTGCGCTGGTAATTGTCGGGCTTGTTCAGGTATTCGCGGCCGAAGTGGAAGAACACGATCACGGCATCCACATGCATTTCGCGCGCGCGGGCGATGTCGGTGCTGACCTGGGCCTGGCTGATGCGGTTCACCACCACGCCCTTGGGCGTGGAGTTGCCGTTGGTGCCGTAGGTGTAATTCAGCAGCGCCACGGTGAGGCCGTTTTTGCTGAGCAGGAATATGCGGTTTTTCTCGTATTCCTGGGCGGAGCCATAAACGCCCAGGTGCGGGATCTTTTTCTCGTCCAGCACTTG
>JBGPSQ010000152.1:0-7133 GCA_041490205.1 Gallionellaceae bacterium | reverse complement strand
TGCAGTTATGGGGTCAAAGGATAACCAAGACTCTACGCGAATGTCAAAGGTTTTTTGGGCGGGCGTGGTGTTTATGCCACGGTCATTTTGCGGGGGTCAAATTTCAGGGGAACCATTACCACCGTACCGCAGCCAAGCCTCGGCTGCGTCCAGTTGATCCGGCGCGCCCAGCAGCACCAGCACATCCCCTGCGCGCAACACCATGTCGCCCGCCGGTTCATTGCCTTGCACATTGTGGCGGCGCACGGCGTTCACTTCCACTTGCAGCGCGGCAAGATCGACTTCATCCAGCATCTTGCCCACGGCGTCGTCGCGCCCGGCCAGCAGCACGCTGCGAAAACGCGGTTGCGCCCGCTCGGCCGTTTCGCCCGAAGAGTCGGTTGCGGTACGGAAATAGCCGCTGAACATGCTGTAGCGGCGTGCGCGGGTTTCCTGGATGCGGCGGATCACGCGGTTGAGCGGCACGCCCGAAAGCAGCAGCGCCTGCGAGGCGAGCATCACGCTGCCCTCGGTGACTTCAGCCACCACTTCAGCCGCACCTGCTTCCTTTAGCGCGGCGATGTGGGTGTCGTCGGTGGTGCGCACCACCACCGGCAGGTCTGGCCGCAACTCCTTGATGTGGTGAAGTATTTTCAGGGCTGAATGCTGGTCGCTGTAGGAAACGACCAGGGTCTTGGCACGCATGACCCCGGCGGCGATCAGCACTTCGCGCTTCGCGGCATCGCCATACACCACGCTCTTGCCCGCCGCGGCGGCTTCGCGAACATGATGGGCGTCCAGATCGAGCGCGATGGTGCTGATGTTTTCCTGTTCCATGAAGTGAGCCAGCGCCTGGCCGCTGCGTCCATAGCCGCAGATGATGATGTGGTCGTCCGCCGACATGCTGCGCTGGGCGATTCCGTGTATCTGCAAGGCGCGGTTCATCCATTCTGCGGGGGAGAGGCGGCGCACGATGGCTTCGGCATGATGAAGCAGGAAGGGTGCGGCGAGCATGGAGAGCAGCATTGCCGCCAGCACGTTCTGCGTCACGGCCGGGGAAAGCAGGTGTTCGCTCCCCGCGAGAGTCAGCAGCACGAAGCCGAATTCGCCTGCCTGCGCCAGCCCCAGGCCGCTGCGTATCGCCGTGCCCCAGTCACCCGTGAATCTGCGAGCCAACAGTGCAACCACCGCCGCTTTGAACGGCAGCAAAATGAGCAGCAACAGAATCACCCATTGGTATCCCGCGATCAGGCTGCGGATGTCCAGCATCATGCCGATGGTGACGAAAAACAAGCCGAGCAGCACGTCGCGGAAAGGCTTGATGTCGTCTTCCACCTGGTAGCGGTATTCGGTCTCGGAAATCAGCATGCCCGCGACGAATGCCCCCAGTGCAAGCGACAAACCGGCCAGCTTGGTGATCCAGGCCAGGCCCAGGGTGAACAGCAGCATGTTGAGCATGAACAGTTCGGAGGATTTTTGCTGTGCCACCAGATGGAACCACGGGCGCAGCAGGCGCTGCCCGAAAATCAGCAGGGCAGACAATATTACGGCCGCTTTCAGCAAGGCGAGGCCGAGCGCGGCGGCAAGGGATTGCGTACCCGAGGTCAGCGCGGGGATGAGGATGATCAGCGGCACCACTGCCAGGTCCTGCAACAGCAGCACGCCCATGATGTGCTGTCCGTGCGGCGAGTTCAGTTCGGCGCGCTCCACCAGGAGTTTGCTGACGATGGCGGTGGAAGACATCGCAAGCACGCCGCCCAGCGCCAGCCCGGCACGCCAGTCCAGGTCCAGAAACAACGAGGCGAGCATCACCAGCAGCATGGTGGACACCACCTGTGCCGTGCCCAGGCCGAATACCACCCGCTGCATGCTGCGCAGCCGAGCCAGGCTGAATTCCAGCCCGATGCTGAACATGAGGAACACCACGCCGAATTCGGCGATATGGCGTGTCTGCTGGGTATCGGGTATCCAGCCCAATGCATGCGGGCCGATCAGGATGCCCACGATGAGATAGCCCAGCATCGCGGGCAGCCGCAGGACGCGGCACAGCACTACCACGCCCACGGCCACGGCGAGCAGGACGAGCACCACATGCAGCAAATCGGTCATTTGTTCCTTTTGTTTGGGGAGCTACGGTTACATGATGCCCTGACTCGCGGCATTTTTCAAAGTTCCACCACTAATGGGGGCGCTGCTATAATCGATAGTATGAACCAGGCACTTACCGCATCCCCCCGCGCGCTCGACCTGGCGCGCGAGGTGCTCAGCATTGAAGCCGCTGCCGTGCAGGCGCTCACCCGCCGCATAGACGATGACTTCCTGCGCGCGCTCAATATTATCCTGTCCTGCGAAGGGCGGGTGATCGTCAGCGGCATGGGCAAATCCGGCCATATCGCGCGCAAGATCGCCGCCACGCTTTCCAGCACCGGCACGCCCTCCTATTTCGTGCACCCGGCTGAAGCCGCCCACGGAGACCTCGGCATGATCACGGGCAAGGATGTGGTGATCGCGCTGTCCTATTCCGGCGAAAGTCAGGAGTTGCTCGCCATCGTGCCGACGATCAAGCGCCAGGGCGCAAAACTGATCAGCCTCACCGGCAAGCCGCAATCGTCGCTGGCGCGCGAGGCGGACGTGCACCTCAACGGCGCGGTGGACAAAGAGGCCTGCCCGCTGGGGCTGGCGCCCACCACCAGCACCACCGCCGCGCTGGCGCTGGGCGATGCGCTGGCGGTGGCGCTGCTCGACGCCAGGGGGTTCGGCGAGGAGGATTTCGCTCGCTCGCATCCCGGCGGTGCCCTGGGGCGGCGCCTGCTCACCCATGTGCGCGACATCATGCGCAGCGGCGAGCGCATCCCCGCCGTAGGGAGGGAGGCATCGCTGGCGGCGGCGGTGCTGGAGATTTCCCGCAAGGGCCTGGGCATGACCGCTATCGTGGACGAAGCGCAGTGCGTGCTGGGTATCTATACCGACGGCGATTTGCGCCGCACCCTGGAAAAAAACCTGGATTTCAAGTCCACGCCGATACGCGAGGTGATGTCCAGGAATCCGCGCAGCATAGGCCCGGATGCGCTGGCGGCAGAAGCGGTGCAAATGATGGAGCAATACAACATCAGCCAGATGCTGGTGGTGGATGCTGAAAACAAACTGGTCGGCGCGCTGAACATGCACGACCTGCTGCATGCGAAAGTGATCTGATGCCCCGTGATTTGATATTGTCGACCCGCGCAAAATCCATCCGCCTGATCGCTTTCGATGTGGACGGCATCATGACCGACGGCGGGTTGTACCTCGCCGACTCGGGCGAGGAGTTCAAGCGCTTCAATTCGCTGGACGGGCACGGCCTGAAGATGCTGCGCGCGTCCGGCGTGGAACCGGCCATCATCACCGGACGCACCTCGCGCTGCGTCGAGCTGCGCGCAAAAAACCTCGGCATTGCCCACCTCTACCAGGGCGTGGAAAACAAGCTGGCCGCGATGCAGGGCTTGCTGGGCAATCTGGGCATCGCCTTCGACGCGGCCGCATTCATGGGCGACGACGTGGTGGACTTGCCGGTGATGCGCCGGGTGGCCCTGGCGGTCAGCGTGCCTGAAGCGCCGCAGATTGTAAGAAGCCACTCGCATTACGTGACCCGCCGTCAGGGTGGATACGGCGCGGTGCGCGAGGTATGCGAGCTGCTGATGTCCGCGCAAAACACCCTGGATGCCCAACTGGCGCCCTACCTGTCATGATTGGCCACCGCCTGTTGGAGTTCCTGCGCGCCTGGTCGGCATTGTTGCCGCTGCTGGCGCTGCTGGCCGGGACATACTGGCTCAGCCAGCAGGTGCTGCCATTGCCGCCCGTGCCGGATTACAAGGCGCGCCACGATCCGGATTACATCGTCAACAATTTTTCCGCGGTAACGCTGGGCGAAGGGGGCGATCCGCGCTTCCTGCTGGCCGCGCAAAAAATGGAGCATTATCCCGATGACGACACCACGCACCTGGTGGAGCCGCGGCTTACCAGCCCCTATCGGGATAAGCCGCCGGTGCATATCAGCGCGGATCAGGGTGAAGTCTCGCATAACGGAGGCGAAGTGTTCCTGCGCGACAATGTGCAGGTCGTGCGCGATGCTTCCGCCAAGCAAAGCGAAATGAAAGTCTCCACTTCGTATTTGCATGTCGTTCCGGATGACGAAACGGCGGATACCGACCGCGCGGTTGCCATTACGGAAGCGCGCGGCGTTACCACTGCGGTGGGGATGAAGCTGGAGAGCAAGGCGCGGGTGCTCAAGCTCCTGTCCAAGGTGAGGAGCCAGTATGAAGCGGCAAAATAGCATGGCCCTGTTGCTGGGTGCGGCGTTATGCGTCCATGCGGGCGGCGCAATCGCCGAGCGTGCAGACCGCGACAAGCCGGTGCGTCTGGAGGCGGACCAGGTGAGCATAGATGACGCGCGCCAAGTCGGTATTTTTACCGGCGATGTGGTGATGACCCAAGGCACGCTGTCCATCAGCGGCGAACAGGTGGTCGCCATGCAGGGCCCTGGGGGGTTCGAGCACGGCACCGTGACCGGAAAACCGGCCGAATTCCGCCAGAAACGCGAAGGCCTGAATGAGTTCGTGGAAGGATCGGGCGCGCGCATCGAATACAACGCCATTACCGGCATCATGGACATATACGGCCAGGCGCACGTCAAGCGCGGCCAGGACGACGTTCGCGGCGAACATATCACCTATGACCCGCGCAAGGAAACCTTCCAGGTCTCCGGTGGCCAGGCACAGTTGCCGGGCAAGCCAACGCGGGTGCAAGTGGTCATCAATCCCAAGTCCGCGTCGTCCGTCCCGTCCACCGACTCATTGCCCATCAAGCCGGACACCCGGCTGATTGCCCCGGAAAAAAAGCCATGAGCGAACTGCGCGCCGTTTCGTTGAAGAAGCGCTACCGCAAGCGCACGGTGGTGCATGACGTTTCCCTGTCGCTGCAAAGCGGCGAAGTGGTCGGGCTGCTCGGCCCCAACGGCGCGGGCAAGACCACCACGTTTTACATGATCGTCGGCCTGGTGGCCGCGGACGGCGGCGATATTTTCATAGACGGGCAAAACGTCACCCATTTCCCCATACACCGCCGTGCCCAGCTCGGGCTGGGATATTTGCCGCAAGAAGCCTCCATTTTCCGTCGCCTCACCGTAACTCAGAACATCCGGGCCGTCCTGGAACTGCAAGGTTATGCGGAAAACGAGATGGATGCGCGGCAAGAGGCGCTGCTGGAAGAGTTGCACATCACCCACATCCGCGACAACCCGGCCATCAGCCTTTCCGGCGGCGAGCGGCGGCGCGTGGAAATCGCCCGCGCGCTGGCCACCAACCCGCGCTTCATCCTGCTGGACGAGCCGTTCGCGGGGGTGGACCCGATCGCGGTGCTGGACATCCAGAAAATCATCCGTTTCCTCAAGGAGCGTGGCATCGGCGTGCTGATTACCGACCACAACGTGCGCGAAACCCTGGGCATTTGCGACCGCGCTTACATCATCAACGCCGGGGCGGTGATGGCGGAGGGCAAGCCGGATGAAATCATCTATAATGAGGGCGTGAGGAAAGTTTATCTCGGCGAGCACTTCAAGCTGTAGCCGATGCTTGCCGCCACGATATCTATGAAACCCGCATTACAACTCAGGCAGTCGCAGCAACTGGTGATGACTCCCCAGTTGCAGCAGTCAATTCGCCTGCTGCAAATGTCCACCCTGGAAGTCAACCAGGAAGTGGCGCGCATGCTTGACGAAAACCCCTTACTCGAACGCGAAGACGAAGGCGCTACCCAGTATTATTCGTCCGGCGATGCGCCTTCCGGATCAGTCAGCACCGCAGAAAGCAATGCGCAGGACGATAGAGAGCCCATCCAGTCCAGTGAGGACTGGGGAGAGCAATCGTATACGGCCGCCAGGTCGCAAGACGATGAGGATGAGCCGCGCAGCGAAATGGCGGAGGATACGCCCACCCTGCGCGAGCACCTGCTCTGGCAGCTCAACATGAGCCAGATGGATGGGCGCGACAAGAAGATCATAGGGCTTCTGGTGGATGCGCTGGACGAAAACGGCTATCTCGCGCAAGCTCTGGACGAGATAACCGAGCTGCTTCCTGCGGAGCTCGACATCACGCTGGACGACCTGGAAACCGCGCTGGCCCAATTGCAGCATCTGGACGAGCCGGGAATCGGGGCGCGAAACTTGAGCGAGTGCCTGGCGCTGCAACTCAAGGCGCTGCCGGAAAATACATCGGGACGCGGCCTGGCATTGCGCCTGGTGAACGAGCATCTGGCATTGCTGGGGGCACACGATTATTCGAAACTGAAAAAATTGCTGCATTGCGACGATGCCGGTTTGCGCGAAGCGCAAGCGCTCATCATGCATCTCAATCCCAAGCCGGGCGAAAAGTATGAATCGCGCGCCGCCGATCATGTGGTGCCGGACGTGGTCGTGGAGCAGCGCGGCAATGCCTGGCAGGCGCGCCTCAACCCGGAAGCGATGCCCCGCCTGCGCGTCAACCAGGTATACGCCAACATCCTGCAGCAGCGCGGGGAGAAGAATGCGCAGCAGATGGCGGGACAGTTGCAGGAGGCGCGCTGGCTCATCAAGAACCTGCAGCAGCGCTTCGACACGATCCTGCGCGTGGCGCAGGCCATCGTCAGGCGCCAGCGGCAATTCCTCGAATTGGGCGAGGTGGCCATGCGGCCCCTGGTGTTGCGCGAAATCGCCGAGGAGCTCGAGTTGCATGAATCCACCATTTCACGTGTCACCACGCAGAAATTCATGCGCACCCCGCGCGGCATATACGAGTTCAAGTATTTTTTCAGTAGCGGCCTGGCCACCGACACCGGCGGAGAGACATCTTCGACCGCGATACGCGCGGTGATCAAGCAACTGGTCGGCGAGGAAGATGCGCGCCAGCCGCTTTCAGACATGCGAATTTCAGAAATATTGGCGCAGCAGGGCATAATAGTCGCGCGCCGTACCGTGGCAAAATACCGGGAGTTGATGCACATACTCCCGGCCAACCTCCGTAAATCACTTTAACCACCAAGGAGCAGTAACATGAACCTCAACCTGACAGGCCGCCATCTTGAAATTACCCCGGCTATCCGCCAGCATGTCATCGACAAAATCGAAAAAATCAAAAATCATT
>JBGPSQ010000151.1:0-7175 GCA_041490205.1 Gallionellaceae bacterium | reverse complement strand
CAAGTTTTTCGACGATCTCGATGTGCAAAACGGCTTCCGCGGGGCGGACGCAAACGGCCGTCATGTGGTATCATCTGCGGCGCATTTGGGTTTGGTGCCTGCCGCCGCCTGAGTGATCCCTGAATACTGACCAAGGTAAATATGAGTTCGCTGGAAACCATACAACGCATGATGGCCGAGCAGTTCGACCTGAAGCCGGAAGTCCTGGCGCCGGACGCACAACTGGAAAGCCTGGGGGTGGACTCATTATCAGTGATCGAATTCATGTTCAACATCGAAGACGAATTCAAGATCAAGCTGCCGGACGCGCGCGTCGAGATCAAGACCGTTCGGGACATCGCCAACATCGTTGACCGCCTAGTGGCGGAACAAAAGAGCGCCACCTGACAGCTGCCATGGCCCGCCGTGTCGTCATCACCGGGCTGGGCGTCGTCTCCCCGGTCGGCTCAAACCCCGGCGAATTTTTTGAAAACCTGATGGCGGGCCGTTCCGGCATCCGCCGTCTGCAAGGCAGTTTCGCCGAAAAACTTTCCATCCGCATCGCAGCCACTGTTCCTGATTTTGACCCGGCGGCACACTTCACCAAGATGCAGCTTTCCGGCATCGATCGCTTCAGCCAGATGGCCTTGGTGGCCGCGCGTCAGGCCGTGCAGGACGCCGCGCTGCAAATCGGCGAACAGGAACGGCAGCGTGCCGGGGTCTCCATGGGTACCTGCATGGGAGGGGCCAGCACGCTGGAAGACGGATACATCGAAATATTTCAGCGTGAAAATCCGCGCATGCGGCCGTTGTCCGTATTGCTCGGAATGAACAATGCGGCTGCCTCCCACATCTCGCTCGAATACCATTTGCAAGCGCAGAACATTACCTATTCCACCGCCTGCGCATCGTCGGCGATAGCGATAGGCGAGGCCAGCCGCCAGATTCGGCATGGCTATGCCGACGTGATGCTGGCTGGCGGCACCGAAGCAATGTTGACCCAGGGCGTTTTGACGGCATGGGAAGCGTTGCGCGCGATGGCCCTGGAAGACCCCAATGACCCTGCCGCATCCTGCAAGCCGTTTTCCAAACAGCGCAGCGGCCTGGTGATGGGCGAGGGCGCGGCGGTGATGGTGCTGGAAGATGCCGAGCGCGCCGTCAAGCGCGGCGCGCGTATCTACGCCGAACTCGTCGGCTACGATTGCTCCTCGGATGCCAGCCACATCACCAAGCCCGATTCGGCGGGACAAACACGCGCGATCAACAACGCATTGCGCGATGCCGGAATGCAGCCAGCCGACATCGATTACATCAATGCCCACGGCACCGCGACACAGGTGGGCGATGTGGAAGAAACCAAGGCGATCAAGGCCGTTTTCGGCGACCATGCAGCGAAACTGCCGGTCAGCTCCACCAAATCCATGCACGGCCACCTGATGGGCGCGACCGGCGCGGTGGAATTCATGGCGGCTGTCCTGGCACTGCAAAACAACGCCATCCCGCCGACCATCAATCTCACCGAGCCGGACCCGGAATGCGACCTCGACTACGTACCCAACACAGGGCGGCGTAACGCGGGGCTGAATGCCGTGATGTCAAATTCGTTCGCTTTCGGCGGCAGCAACGCGGTGCTCATCGCCAAACGCTTTACTCCATAACACCGCTGTTAGCGGCCGAGCGCCTCCAGCGCCTTCTCCAACCGCTTCACCGAAACAATCACCGGCGTCTTCAGTTCCTGCGCAAACAGCGACACGCGCAACTCCTGCAACAGCCAGCCGTAGTCTTCCAGCCTTGAGTCATGCTCCCCCTG
This sequence comes from Gallionellaceae bacterium, assembly GCA_041490205.1. Taxonomy (GTDB): domain Bacteria; phylum Pseudomonadota; class Gammaproteobacteria; order Burkholderiales; family Gallionellaceae; genus DATDDB01. The sequence continues at coordinate 5,386 of JBGPSQ010000151.1, read as the reverse complement.
CAGCGCGGACAGCCTGCGCTGCCATTGCTGCTGCAGAGGTGCAAGCTGCGCAAGTAGTTGCGCGTCGCGCGCAGGGTTGGTGCGCAGCTTCTCCAGCCTGACATTGACCGCCTTCAGGTAGCGCGGCAAATGCTGCAGGCGCTCATAGGGCGTGCGCGCGATCCACTCGCGGCCCAGCAGCCACTCGCATTGGCTGCGGATGTCCTGGGTCGCCTGACCATGCGCCTTGAAACCCGGCAGAGATTTTTGCAGGGCGTGGTATTCCGCCAGCACCGTGCCTGCAAGGCGGGCGATCTCCGCCGCCACCAGGTTCAGGCGCGCTTTCGCCTCCTTGCCGCGCGCGGCGAATTCTTTCTCGTTTGCGGGCCATGGCTCCATCAGGCAGCAGCGCTCGAAGGTCAGGGCCAAAACCTGGCGTTGCAAATCCTGCTGGCTGCCGAACGGCAGGAACAGCATCCCCAGCTTTTGAGCATCGGGCAGATTTTTTTCCAGATATTTCACCTGCTCCTTCAGCGCGAGCATGAACAGGCGCGCAAGCCCCTTGCGGTGCACGGCCAGTGCCTCCTCGCGAGTATCGAAAGCCTGTAGCGTGACGCCGTCCCCCTCGTCGTGCAGGGCATTGAAGACCGTGATCTGCTGCCCGGCGCGCTGAATCTGCGCGGTTTCGCGGAAGTCACCGAAGTCCCATCCGGCGTGTGTTTCTGCCTTGTGGAGGGAGTGCTCCCTCACCCCAGCCCTCTCCCGGGGGGAGAGGGAGGCGGTTGCGCCAGGCGCCTGACTTGGCCCCTCTCCCCCTGGGAGAGGGGTTGGGGTGAGGGAGCGCCCCCATTCACCCCGCAATTGCATAAAATTGCGCGACATGCCCAATTGCCTGCCGTGCTCATCCAGTACGCGGAAATTCATCAAAAGGTGCTGCGGCAATTGCTCCAGGCGGAAGGCATCCAGCGGCACTTCAAACTGCTTCTGTTCGCGGATATAACGCGCCAGTGCTTGCAACAGCGGCGTATCGGAAGCAGGGACATCACGGCAGAACGCGGCGGCGAATTCCGGCAGCGGCACCAGATGGCGGCGCAGCTTTTGCGGCAGTGTCTTCAGAAGTTGCGCCACTTTTTCGGCAAGCAGGCCGGGCACCATCCACTCGCTACGCGGTGCGGAAACCTGATTGATGAGCGCCTGCGGCACGGTCAGTGTCACGCCATCGTCTTTTTCGCCGGGCGCAAAGTGGTAACCCAGCGCATAACTCACGTTGTTCATCAATAGTTGCGGCGGGAACTGGTCTGTCGTAATCCCCGCCGCCTCGTGGCGCATCAGGTCATCGCGTTTCAGGAACAACAGCTTTGGATTTTCGCGCTCCGCCTGCTTGCGCCAATGCTCGAAATCCGCGCCGTTGTGCATTTCTTGCGGGATGCGCGCATCATAGAAGGCGTAAATCAGCTCGTCATCCACCAGCACGTCTGGCCGGCGCGCCTTGTGCTCCAGCGCCTCGATATCGCGGATCAGCTTCTGATTGTGCGCAAAGAAAGGCGCCTGCGTATTGAATTCTCCAGTGACCAGCCCCTGGCGGATAAATACGTCACGCGATTCAGCCGGATTCATCGGTCCGTAATGTACGCGCTTCTTCGGGTTGATCAGCAGGCCATACAAAGTGCTGCGCTCCCACGCTGCGACCTGCGCGGCCTTCTTCTCCCAGTGCGGGTCGTAATAATGCCGCTTGATCAGGTGAGCGCCCACTTCCTCCAGCCACTGCGGCTCTATGCGCGCAATGCAGCGCGCGTAGAGCTTCGTCGTTTCGGTGAGCTCTGCCGCCATCACCCACTTCGCACCCTTCTTCGCCAGCACCGAATTCGGGGCAATGAAGAATTTGATGCCGCGCGCGCCGAGGTAATGCATATCCTCCACGCTCTTCATGCCGATATTGCTAAGCAGGCCGGTGAGCAGCGCTTTGTGGATCAGTTCGTAGCTGGCGGGTTGCTCGTTGAGGCGCATGCCCATCTCACCAACCTGTGCGTGCAGTTGCTGATGCAGTTCATGCCATTCGCGCAGGCGTAGCGGCGAGAGAAAATTTTCGCGGCATGAGTCGGCCAACTGGCGGTTGGATTTCTTGTGCTGCACCGCCTGCTGGAACCAAGCCCAGATTTTCAAATAGGCAAGGAAATCGGAACGCTCGTCGTTGAAACGCTGATGTGCAGCGTCTGCCGCTTCGCGCCGCTCTTGCGGGCGGTCGCGCGGGTCTTGCAGGGAGAGCGCGCTGGCAATGACCAGAATCTCGCTCAGACACTGGAATTGTTTTCCGGCCAACAGCAGGCGGGCGATTTTCGGGTCGAGGGGGAGTTTTGAAAGCTCGAGTCCTATTGAAGTGAGCACACGCTGCTCGTCCATCGCCCCGAGTTCGGTGAGCAACTGGTAGCCGTCGGCAATCGAACGCGAACCCGGCGGCTCAATGAACGGGAATTGCTCCACTTCCCCGAGGTTAAGCGACGCCATGCGCAGGATGACCGTCGCCAGCGAGACGCGAAAAATTTCCGCGTCAGTGTATTCGGATCGCCCCTGAAAATCCTCTTCGTCATAGAGCCGCACGCAAATGCCGCTCATCACGCGCCCGCAGCGTCCGGCGCGCTGGTTGGCGGCGGCACGGGAAATTTTTTCCACATGCAGTTGTTCCACCTTCTGGCGGATACTGTAGCGGTTGATGCGGGCCAGGCCGGCATCGATCACATAGCCGATGTTGGGCACGGTGAGCGAAGTTTCCGCCACGTTGGTGGCCAGCACCACGCGGCGCTGACCTGCTGCAGGTTTGAACACCCGGTCCTGCTCTGCGGCGGAAAGCCGCGAAAAAAGGGGCAGTATTTCCACGCGACCATGCTTTTGTGATGGGGGGTGATGTTTGCGCAATGCCTCGGCGGTGTCGCGTATTTCGCGTTCGCCGGGCAGGAATACCAGCACGTCTCCCTTGAGCCCTCCGATGCTGAGTTCATCCAGTGCGCCGCACACAGCTTGCGGCACATCCTCGGTATCGCCCTCTTCGGTTTGCTGCAGGGGGCGGTAACGGGTTTCGACCGGATAGCTGCGTCCCGAGACCTGCAAGACCGGCGCATTCCCGAAGTGCCGGGAAAAGCGCTCGGCATCCAAGGTCGCCGAGGTAATGATGAGCTTCAAGTCGGGGCGGCGCGGCAGCAGTTGCTTGAAGTAGCCCAGCAGGAAATCAATGTTCAGCGAACGCTCATGCGCCTCGTCCAGAATGATGGTGTCATACCTTTTTAGTTGCGGGTCGCCCTGGATTTCCGCCAGCAAAATGCCGTCGGTCATCAGCTTGATGCAGGTGTGTTCGGACACCTTGTCGTTGAAGCGTATCTTGAAGCCGACCGCGCCCCCCAGCTCGGTCTTCAGTTCATGCGCGATGCGCGACGCCACCGAGCGGGCGGCCACCCGGCGCGGCTGGGTGTGGGCGATCATGCCTTGCACGCCGCGGCCGAGCCCCAGGCATATCTTCGGCAACTGCGTAGTCTTGCCGGAACCAGTTTCGCCGCACACGATGATCGCTTGGTTTTGTGCGATGGCTTTGGCCAATTCCTCGCGGCGTGCGACCACCGGCAAATCGGCGGGGTATTCCAGCGGAAAAAGGGTGTTGATGCGCTCGGCGCGGCGCGCCTGGGGCGAGCCGCTTGAGAAAGAGATGGGTGGTTGAGTCATCCTATAACTTCTATTAGCCACGGATTAACACGGATTAAACCCATTCATGCGAACCGCCTTGTGGATGAAGAACACCAATCTGGCAACTCCTCCGTTTTATCGGTGTTAATCCGTGTTTATCCGTGGCTAATTTTCTCTTTGTAAGGATCATGGCGCGCGATTTTACCCGTTAGCCATTTTGCGCGCACAAAAAAACAGGGGAGGCTTACGCCTCCCCTGCTTAACAACTAGCTGAAATTCAGCTTACTGACTCAGATTGCAGTCAGATTAGAATACGGCTTCCATCTTCAGGCTGGTCGCGTTCTGGCCGGCAGGAACAACACCAGCTACAGCATTCCAGGCAGTGCCGGACTGACGGGTGTTGGTCAGGCTCATCTCGACGTTTTGTGCCAGGCTGTAGGTTGCGCCGATCTGGAACGCATTGTCGGTTGAGTTAGCAGCAGTAGCTACGCCGCCAACGGGCAGACCATTCTTACCTTGACGCAGGCCGATGATGCCGGAGATCTTCGGTGTGAAGCCAACCGATGCGTTGATGGTCAGAGCAGTCTTGTCAAACGCAGACGAAGTGTTGAACAGGTTGGGCTTGACACCAGCAATCTTTGTCTTCGGAGCTTTGCCGTAGGACGCGGTCAGCAACAGGGTCATGCCAGAACCTACATCGCCCATCATCTGGTAGTCAACGGCTTGGGCTTGGGTCACTTGGGAGTTGATTGCGTCGGAACCGCCGAAGTTGATCACACCGACTGCCATGTTGAAGCCTGCGGCATCAAAGATGTATGCAGCGCGGGTGTACAGGGTGTTCAGTGCATTGCCGGGAGCGCCGCCAACGTTGTTAACACCAACACCAAGACCTATACAACCAGCAGCACCAGCACAACCGAAATTAGAACCTGCCTGGTAAGTGGCGTATTTACCGACGTTGATAAAGAACATGTCGGGATTCACGACCACCACAGAAGCGCCAGCAGCGGCAGTGCCCACGCCGATGTACTGGGCTGCGGAAGCTGCATTGAAGTGCTGGCCGCCCAGACCGGCCATGGGTGTGGCCAGATGAACCTGGCTGGCGCCGGTGTTCAGGATTTCAAAGCTGTGTGCAGGACCTTGGCCGTCGGTGGTCAGGAAGACCAGACCGGCGCGGATACCGGAAGCAACTTCAAACAGCATGGGCAGCTTGGCGGAAGCCATGCCGGGAGCGGCGCTGGCGCCAAACTCGGACAGGAAACCGACGTTTTCAGCCACTTTGCCGCCGAAGAACAGGGACAATTCGCCGCCGTTGCCGGGAACTTGAACCAGGTTGTGAACGCCAGTGGCGGTCACGTTGCCGCTTTGCTCTTCAAAGCCGGCGGTGGTCAGCACGCCGAAGTTCAGGCGATCCGGGATTGAGAGGTCTTCGCCTTCAACCTTGCCTTGGGCGCCCATCAGGGTGTAGCCGCTGGCCTTGAACGAACGGCCAAAACCGTTCAGGATCGGGAAGTGCTGGAAGTGACAGGCGCTACAGGCCATGCCGGTTTGACGGGCGAATACGGGCAGCGCGGACGCTTCAGGAGCGAAAGCCGCGACAGCCAGCAAGCCTGCCAGAGAGAGGGCTACTTTTTTCATCATTTCTCCTCGAGGATTGAATTAACGTTAATACTTGAAACAAAGTGTTTGCTGCTATTCTTGACTTCTTATACTTCTTTTATACTTCTTTATAAAT
>JBGPSQ010000150.1:0-7222 GCA_041490205.1 Gallionellaceae bacterium | reverse complement strand
GGTTTAACCGCTTCCGCAAATTGCTGGTGCGCTATGAAAAGCTGGAACGCAGTTTCATTGGCCTGAATCACCTGGCCGCCGCAATCATCGCGTTCCGCAAGGTACCGTTAAAGGTTAATATTATTTACGGATAAGTTCTAAATCAGCCCCACCGCATTCAAGCGGAAATGTGGTCATCACAATGGAGTTGCACCGAGGATGTCCGATCATTATTCCGATTCGTTCTGCCAAACAATTTGGTCGTATTTTTGTCGCTAACGAGATAACAAGCGTTTACGCAAAGGAGGGGGGTAGTTTTGAAAGTCGCTGGAAGTCGGAGGGTTTGTTGCTTTGGACTGCTCCAAACAAATAAAAACCCCCAACACATCCACGACATTTCAGCTCTAATTGCCTAGTGTGGGACGGACGTGTTAGGGGCTGCGTTTACTGTACCGCAATCGGAATAGTAAGTCAACACCCCTTGGATAGCTCGTTGGTTGGGTTGCGCGCTAACCCAACCCACAGGCTCATGAACATCCGGCGGAACCGCAAGCATTCCGTCCCGCGCGGCCTGCCGTACGGACTATTTGATCTCGGTGACAAACGCCTCGCGCGGACGGCGCACTTTTTTCAGGTTGACCAGCCAGTCCTTGTCCGGCTCGCGGTAGCCCAGCGGCAGGATGAGCACGCTGCGCAGGCCGCGCGCGCGCAGTTCGAGCAGCTTATCGAGCGCATCGGCATCGAAACCTTCCATCGGGGTGCAATCCACGTCCTCCACCGCGGCGGCGGCGATGGCCACGCCCAGGCCGATGTAGGCCTGACGCGCGGTGTGCTGGAAATTGACCTCGGCGCCGCGCGCGGGATAGCGCGCCAGCAGGCTCTGGCGGTAGCCCTCCCAGCCTTCGTTGCGAGTGCCGCGCTGCTCGTTCACCAGGTCGAACATCATGTTGATGCGTTCGGGCGTGTAGTCGTCCCAGGCGGCGAAAACCAGCAGGTGCGAGCAATCAGTCACCTGGCCCTGGTTGTTGGCGACGCCCTTGATCTGCTCGCGCAGCGCGGCGTTGGTGATGACCAGCACCTCGAACGGCTGCAGGCCGCTGGATGTGGGCGCCAAGCGCACCGCCTCGAGAATGCGGTCCACCTTTTCCTGCGGCACGGCGCGGGACGGGTCCATTTTTTTCGTGGCATAGCGCCACTCGAGCTTTTCCAGCAAATCCATGATCATGTTTCCTGTGGGGTGTTTGCTGCGGGCCCGGGGTGTGAATGCTGCGGCTCCGCATGAAGGCGCGGATTATAGCAAGGGCGCGGGACGAGCGCGCCACACAGGGCTGAAGCCAAGAAGGGCCCCTCCCATTCCGGGAACACGTATAATCCGCATAGAATAAATGGCCGGTGGAGGGGCGCAAGCGCCCGTCACACCGATCAGCCAGCGGGTGCCCTTATGGGCGCTTGCGGACGCTTAAGGCAAGCGACCGCATGAGTAGGAGTCGTTTTAGGTAATTCATTACTGGAGCGATCTCATGACAAAAACAGAAACCCGCACGCCGGTGCAGAAAATTGAAATCAGCAGGCGCGCGCGCAATCTCCTCATTGCAGGCGGAATCACTTTCGGCATCGTGGCTGGCGTGGGGGCGGCGGCGCTATTCCCTGCCGCACGCGATACGCTGGCGTGCGAAGTATCTACCGAGGTGCAATTTTCTCCCGGCGGAAAGTTTCGCGTGCAAAAGGCCGAGAAGACCTGCCACTGGGGCCTGGGGCAGGCCGCCGAGCGCGTGCAGATCAAAATAGACAAGCAGGCGAAAGGCGGCTGGCTGATGGTGCTGCCGCTGGAATTCGACGGCGCAGACCCTGCCTCCGTCGCCAATGACGAAGGCCCAACGATCAAGTGGAAGAGCGCCAATGCGCTTGAGGTCATCGTCCATTCAAGCGAACTTTCCGGTTCGCTGGTGCGCCGCATCGACGACCTGACGGTGACGCGGCGGTATGTGAAGGTATCGAGAAAATAGGGCTGACGCGGCTCAAGGGGCTGTGAACATTGATCTACAATGAGACCGTGATAAGCCGCCCCCCCATCGGAGGACGACCTTGAATTTCCTTGCCCATGCGCTGCTCGCTGGCGACGACCCCGCCCTGATCGTGGGCGGGGTGGCAGGCGACTGGATCAAGGGCCATTTGCCCGGGGCATTGCCGCGCGACCTGGCAAAGGGCGTGGCCCTGCACCGCGCCATCGACAGCTTTGCGGAAACGCACCCCGCCTTCAGGCAGAGCCGCGCGCGCGTGTCTGCGGAGCGCAGGCGCTATGCGGGCGTGCTGGTGGATGTGTTCTACGACCATCTGCTGGCGCAAAATTGGGTGGCGGCGCATCACCGCCCGCTGGAGGAATATTGCGCATCCGTCTACCGGATGATCGGTGACAGGCTGGATGACCTGCCCGCCTCCGCGCACGCTGCATTGCTGATGATGGCGCGAGAGGATTGGCTTTCGAGCTACGCCCGGATCGAAGGCATCGCCGACGTACTGGCCCGCATGTCGCGCCGCGCGCGCCAGCCCAACCCGCTGGCGCATGGCGAGCGGGAGTATCTGGCGGACGTGGCGGGATTCACCGGCGATTTCCATGTGTGGCTGGCGGATACGCGGGTGTTCTGCCGGCGTTGGGTGGAGGAAGCCAACACAGGCCGGGCATGAATGGGGCGATGCGCGGGCCAGTGCATTTCTGCTTTAGGTTTCTCAAAACCCGTCTGTCTTGCCTGCGTAATAAATGACCTCCGGCAAAGCCGGAGGCTTATTGGGTGATCCCCTCAAAGAGGCCGATAAATCCGTGAGCCGCCTGAAGGCGGCGAGGTTTTTACTCCTAGACCGAATGCGTTGAATATTTGCCGGGGTTGAATTTCTCTCATTTCATCCGGCATTCGCTCATTCCTTGGCTCCAGCTTTTCGCAGTAACTTTGCAATCTGCGGATGATGGTTGTTAAGGGCAAGCGTAAGCGCCGTTCTGCCCTCCTTGTCTCGGCTATTTAAATCAGCCCTTTTTTCGATCAGCAGCTTGACGATACTTGGATGTCCAAGTGAAGCTGCTGCCATTAAGGGAGTATCGTTAAACCAAGATTTACCTATGGCATTTACATCGGCACCATGCTCAAGCAAGATGCGAACCTTCTCTAACGAACCAATTTGAACAGCAGAAAACAGCGGGGAATCTTCATCTTTAGGACGCACCTCAGCACCATGTTCAATCAACAGAAGCATACCCTCCTCACTTCCCCCCTCCGCGCTTGCACGCAAAATGGCTGGATGCGCTTTAACATCTGCGCCAGCCTCCAACAATGTGCGTAACACCTCAACATTCTTTTCATTTGCTGCGCTCCACAATGGGGCTTCCTTGCTATTGACATCAGCACCAGCTTTAATCAGAAGCCGCACTATTTTGAGTTGCCTACTCCCTTGATCCTGTCTGCTAGCCGCGTTCGAAAGAGCCCTATTCATTGAATAAGTATCAGCTCCTTTCTTGATGAGTAGCTGCACAATTTCGTAATAACTATCCCATCCCACCTCGTAACCACATGATGCAGGTTTCTCTTTCAATGTGGAAACCACGCCCTCAGCCACAATGAACTTTGGACAAACAGGTGGTGTTGGTTTAAGTGCGAGTATTTTGCCGCGGTAATATTGTCCGTGCCACTTTGTCGCAGCACTTAGAACGGTTTCCTCACCAATTCTGGTATTAACATTGGCACCCGCATCCAGCAGCATCTTTACTATTGGAAGCTGCCCGTTTTCTGCTGCTGCAAATATCGCTTTCTGCCCGTAGCCGGAATGAATATCCACGCCCTTCTTCAAAAGAGTTCGTATTGTCCGCGCATCGCCTCTTGCAGAGGCATAGTACAAGCCAATACTGCGAATATCGACTTTTAAGAAGTCTTCCAGCTTGTACAATGCCGGGCCAAAGCCGTCTCCATATATGAGATCTGCCTCTTTATAACCCGCAGCAACTCCCCGCATACCGACACCGCCGGGTGGACGTCCGCCCTTCAGATCGGATGCGCTCGCAACCCCAAGCGAAACATCTACCCATCGCCCGTCTGGAAGCTCGGCGTTGACCGAAACACAGAGAGGCATGTCACGTTCCCGATCGGCTGGTCCGCCAGAGCCCTCGCCGCAATCGTTAAGCTCCCATTTTAATTCCGCATCCTTGCCAGCCAAGTTCTGCATCCATACCTCAAATGACTGTGCTGGCCTCCCCGTTTCTATCTCGGAAGTGGGAATGGCCTTGACCATCTTAATTGCCTCGTCTTGAAAAGATTCGTAATCGGCATAAGCTGTGGATTGGATGAATAGCAAAGTACAGAGAAGCACCAATCGGATGGCGAGTTTTTTTACTTTCCGCCATGAAGCAACTACATTTGCACCCATATTGCGCACCTCACCGAATTTAAATTCGTGGAGAGAGTCTGCTAAGCGGAAACTGTTGCTCCAAGCACATCCGACTGGAAGGTTGCGCATATTAGCCCGTGCGCAGGCCGAGCAAGAGTGTGCTGGGGGCAATGGCGTGGAAGAGAAGATTATTCATGCCGATAGCGCCGCCATAATCATCTACTCTGGTTTCACGGATTATTTCTTGTTCCGGCCTTCTTCTTTGCCCCGCTTGTCCCCATCCTCCTTGTCTTGCGGAACAGTAACCGTGGCTGATGCAAGAGCCCTGTTTCCCGAACCATCCGTAGCGGAATAAGTGATGGTGTAAACCCGGCCTTCCTTGTTCTTGCCCTTATTCTTGCCATTGCGTTCAGCCTTGAGCTGGAAATGCAGGTTTTCGGCTCCGGTAGGCCGTAAATGTTCATCGTAATCGGGTTGTATGCCTTTTACGTCATCGTCATCCAGCGCTTCGTTCGCGGTGATTGACTCGAGGTGGATTTCCGGCTGCGGATCGTAGTCGTCCTTCACCGTGATCTTGGCGGTGACGGGTATCATCTTTTCATTGGGCGGCCAGAGGATGGCAGGTGTCAACGTAACCGTGATCGTGGGCGGGGTAGTGTCCATACGCTCCAGCGTTCCCCGGACATCATTTCCAGAAACCGGAACCACTTTGAACCCCCCTTTTACGTACATTTCATCCGGGCCAAGGAAAGGGGGCTTGCCCGTAACTACCGGAAGGGTAAGATTAATGTCTTTCTGGGGTATCGTCACGGTGAACCCATCGAGAGTTTGTCCAGGATAAATGCCACTATCATTTACTCCTTCACCCCAAGGGGTATGCCATTCCAAGTAATATTGAACGGTTTCCTGTTGTCCAAACACCCAAGGTTTCCAGTTCGGAGGTTGGCTGGTGCTGCCGGGGTCGAGGATGATTTCCGTGCCGATTTCACCTTTCTCGCCATATTTCCAGCCTAAAGGCAATCGGAAAAGCTGGGGGAAGTCACCTGCTTCAAAAATACTTACACCATCAGGTTGCAATAATTCACTGCCGATAGTGAAATTGTTGAATGTCATATTGCTGTTATTCACCACCTTGTAGTGATAGACCAGATTCCCGCCATAGTGTATGCCGTAAACCAGTATATGGATGCCAGTAGCGGGTGCTGAAGCAGGCGTTTTGGCTTGCGCCGCCATGCCGAGCAGCAATGCGAGAATTACGGCAACACGGAAGAGAACAGAATTCATCTCGATAGCGCCGCCATTATCATTTCCCTTTCCCCTGGTTTATTTTTTCTTCCGACCATCCTCTTTCCCATGGTTTTCTGCTTCCTCCCGGTCTTGCGGAACTGTAACCGTGGCTGATGCAAGAGCCCTGTTTCCCGAACCATCCGTAGCGGAATAAGTCACCGTGTAAACCCGGCCTTCCTTGTTCTTGCCCTTGTTCTTGCCCTTGTTCTTGCCCTTGTTCTTGCCATTGCGCTCAGCCTTGAGCTGAAAATGCAGGTTTTCGGCTCCGGTAGGCTGGAAATGGTCATCGTAATCGGGTTGTATGCCTTTTACGTCATCGTCATCCAACGCTTCGTTCGCGGTGATGGATTCGAGATGGATTTCCGGCTGCGGATCGTAGTCGTCTTTTACCGTGATCATGGCAGTGATGGGCACCATTTTTTCATTGGGCGGCCAGAGGATGGCGGGAGTCAATGTAACCGAAATTGTGGGCGGAGTAGTATCTACACGTTCCAGCGTTCCATAAACATATTGGAATTTATGTTCGAGAAAGTAAGCCACCTTGAATCCACCTTTCACGTACATTTCATCCGGGCCTAGGAAAGTGGGTATGCCTCTAACTTCTGGCAGAGAAATCTTGTCGTCTTTCGGGGGTACCGTTACGCTGAACCCATCGAGGGTCTGTCCGGGATGAATAACATTTGGTATGTTGTCAGCTCCAGGAGGGAGACAACTCCATTCCAAGTAATATTGAACAGTTTCCTGGTGTCCATATACACGTGACTCCCAGTTCGGGGGTTGGGTGGTGCTGCCCGGAGCGAGGATGATTGCAGGGCCTGTCTCTCCCTCACGACCATATTTCCAGCCCAAAGGCAATCGGAAAAGTTGGGGGAAGTCATCTTCTTCAAAAATACTTACACCATCAGGTTTCTCTATATGGCTACCGATAATGAAATTGGCGACCGGGATATTGCTGTTATTCACCACCTTGTAATGATAGACAAGATTGCCGCCATAGTGTATGCCGTAAACCAGTATTCGAATGCCGGCTGCGGGATACGGTGCCGGCGCAGACGTTTGGGCTTGCGCAGCCGCACCGAGCAACAATGGGAGAATTACGGCAACACGGAAGAGAAGAAAATTCATGGTGTGTCTCCTTACTATTTTGGTAGCTGAAAATGCACAGGGTCATATTTTATAAAATCCCCGCCCCAGATGAGGTTGCAGGCGGGCGGGTTTACTGATGAGCTTTGTATGTAATCCTGAACATCGAATGGCCACATTTTGCTCCGAATATTAATGTACGGAAGGTGAAAAGACAGTAAGTTGCTTTTCCTGATTGCCAAGACCTTATCTATCATTGCAATCGCTGTTTCCTTCGGTATGTCAATTGCCTGTCCTTTGACATGAGGAGCTTGGTCACCTTTTTTGGATGGGGATGCATCGATACCATGCCATTTCATTTCATTTTCAACACGCGCAATGCGGGCGGCGCAGGCTTGTCTCTCCCCAGGAGCCCAATCTCCCCTTTTATCTTTCAATTTTATTTCTTCCCACTTAATCCACACCGCCAGTAAATGGTTCTGGTATGGCTCGCTCCTGATGG
>JBGPSQ010000149.1:0-7229 GCA_041490205.1 Gallionellaceae bacterium | reverse complement strand
CTCCACTTCCAGGCGCATACCGCTCATGCCCAGCGGCTTCTTGATGCCCTCCTGGCCGTCTATGCTGAATTCCTGCTCCAGGATGTGCAAAATCTTCTGGTCGCCCGGCAAGGCGATGGAGCTGGCGGTTTCTATCACGCGCTCGATGTCCACCTGCGACACCTCCTTATCCTTGATCTTGACCATGCCGTTGGCGTTTGCGCCCTTGATATGGCTGCCCGCAATGCCGGTATAGACTTCGCGTATCTTGCAATCGGCCATCAGCTCGGCTTCTTCCAGCGCACGCTGGATCGCCCCTACGGTGGCGTCTATATTGACCACCATGCCTTTTTTCATGCCGGAAGATTCGTGCATGCCCACGCCCACTACTTCAAGCGCGCCCTCATGCGTAACCTCGCCGACGATGGCGATGATCTTCGAAGTGCCGATGTCCAGCCCGACAACCAAGTCCCTGGTCTCCCTGCTCCTGTTCATAGGACGCCCTTGCATATTTCCTCTCATCCCGCAGTCATCCTTGCGGCAAAACCGTTCCGGTAGCGCAAGTCCACGTATTTCGCCGGCAACCTCATCGCTGCCACGTATTGCGGATAGGCAGCGGCAAACCGCGCCAGCCGCTCTTCCATCTGTTCCCGCCCCAGCTCGACCACCAAACCATCCTTCAGCCGCAACTGCCAGGCATAGCGCGATGACAGTGTGACTTGCGTGATGCCCTGGCCCAACGGCGCCAGCATTTCGCTGAAACGCGCATAGTGCCGCGCCATTTCCTCCGCTGCGCCTTCCGGCCCGTTGAATTCCGGCAACGCCTCATCATCCTTTGCGGTGAATACCTCGCCTTCCGTATTCACCAGAGCGGTTCCGTTCCAGCGCGCCAGAGCAACATGTTCTTCCAATTCAACATCCAGCTGCCAAGGGAAATGCCTGCGCACCCCCACCCGGCGCACCCAGGGAAGCTTCTCGAATACATGCCGCGCCTGATCAAGATTCACCGTAAAAAAATTCCCGTGCAGCGAATCGCGCACCGCCGCCTCCAGTTGCCCCTTGTCCACCCGTTGCGGGGCGGTATCCAATTGCACCGCACGCAGCGCGAATGCCGGCAGGCGCAACACGTAACCCAAGGCGCCTGCCAGCAGCAGCAACAGGCTGGCGCCGAACAAGGCGTTGGTCAGCCTGCGCAGCGCGTGCGAGTCATCCCACATAGCCCTCTCCTCAATCCTCTCCCGCAAGCGGGCGAGGAAGCGAATGTGAAGAACCATCTTTAACTTCGGCAGTCTCCAGAATTCTCAGCACCAGTTGCTCAAAACTGATCCCGGCCTGCCTGGCCGCCATCGGCGCCAGGCTGTGGTCGGTCATGCCGGGCGAGGTGTTAGCCTCGAGCAAGTATGGCTTCCCGCTGGTATCCATCAGGAAATCCACGCGCCCCCAGCCCGCCCCGCCCAGCAGTTGAAAACCGCGCACTGCCAGGCGCCGGATTTCTGCTTCATGCTCCGGCGTCAAACCGCACGGGCACAGGTAACGCGTGTCATCGCGCAAATACTTTGCCTCGTAATCGTAAAACTCGTTGGCGGGTTCGATCTTGATCACCGGCAGCGCTTCATTACCCAGCACCAGCGCGGTGTATTCCCCGCCGCCAATGAAGCGCTCTGCGATCACCAGTTTGTCGTACTTGGCCGCCTCCCTGTATGCAATGCGCAAATCTTCCGCATGCTTGACCTTGCTCACGCCGATGCTCGAACCTTCATTGGCCGGCTTGACGAACAGCGGCAACCCCAGCCGGGCGGCAACTGCGCCAAAATCACTGGCCTCATCCAGCATCTCGTAATCGGGAACCGGCACCCCCCCCGCCTGCCACACCAGCTTGGTGCGCCACTTGTCCATTGCCAGCGCGGACGCCATCACCCCGCTGCCGGTGTAAGGAATGCCCAGCAATTCCAGCGCACCCTGCACCGTTCCATCCTCGCCATAGCGCCCGTGCAATATCAGGAATGCGCGATCAAAACCTTCGTCGCGCAGCGACTGCAACTCGCGCACCGCAGGATCGAAGGCATGCGCATCCACGCCGCTTCTCTTCAGCGCAGCCAGAACCGCATTGCCGCTTTTCAGGGACACCTCGCGCTCGGCGGAACGCCCGCCGAACAAAACCGCCACCTTTCCAAAATTCTTCATGCCGCCGCCTCGCCTATGATGCGCACTTCAGGGTGCAGGCTGATGCCGGTCTGCTGCAGCACCCCGGCCCGCACTTCGTTGATCAAATTCTCGATGTCCGCCGCCGTCGCGCCGCCCACGTTCACAATGAAATTTGCATGCTTTTCCGACACGCTCGCCCCGCCGATCTGCCGCCCTTTCAGGCCGCATGCTTCGATCAGCCGCGCGGCATGGTCGCCCGGCGGGTTGCGGAACACCGATCCTGCGTTCGGCAGGTTCAGCGGCTGGCTTTCCATTCGCCTCTCAAGCAGCGCCTTGATCTCGCGCCGCGAAATTTCCCCGTCCCCGGCCTGGAGCCGCAGCCATGCGCCGACATACCATTCTTCATGCGGCGCGCGCGGAAAAACATGCCGGTACCCGATTTCATAATCCGCTGCGGTGCGTTGATGCAGATTTCCCTTGCGGTCCATCACTTGCACCCGCTCAACCTTTTCCCAAGTCTCGCTGCCGTAGCAGCCGGCATTCATCACCAGCATGCCGCCCATCGTGCCGGGAATACCCGCGAAAAATTCTCCCCCGCGCAAATTGTGCTGCGCGGCAAAACGCGCCAGCTTCGCGCCGGGCACACCGGCCTGGGCATAAATCGCACCATCCGGCTCCAGCTTTATTTCACTGAGCGCCCCGTGCAGCAGCAGCACCGTGCCGCGCAACCCGCCATCGCGCACCAGCAGGTTGCTGCCGAGTCCCACGGCCATCACCGGCTCGTCCTCCGGCAGGGCGCGCAGGAATGTCCGCAAATCTTCCAGGTCCGCGGGCTGGTACATGCGCTGCACCCGCCCGCCCGCGCGCCAGCTCACATGGCGGCTCATGTCCGCGTCATGACTCAGCGTGCCGCGCAACCCGGCTGCCTGCAATTCCGCGAATTTTTCAGGTTCAGCCATGTTCATGCGTCAGCCTTCATCTCACATACTTGCGCAGGCACGCCTCCGATGGAGCCCGCGCCCATGGTCACCACCACATCTCCGGGCTGGGCCATTTTCATGATCGCCTCCGGCATGTCCTTTATATTTTCGACAAATGCTGCTTCTTCCTTGCCCGCCACGCGCAACGCGCGCATCAACGAGCGCCCGTCCGCCGCCACGATGGGCGCTTCGCCTGCCGCATATACCTCGCCCAGCAGCAGCGCATCCACCCCGGACAGGACTTTCACGAAGTCCTCGAACAAATCGCGCGTGCGCGTATAGCGGTGCGGCTGGAACGCCAGCACCAGGCGCCTGCCGGGAAACGCGCCACGCACCGCAGCCAGGGTAGCCGCCATTTCCACGGGGTGGTGGCCGTAATCGTCGATTAGCGTAAAAGTGCCTCCCCCGCCTGCGGGGGGGGCGCCGGTTGCTCTCTCTCCCGCCTGCGGGAGAGAGTTGGAGAGAGGGTATTTGCGCACCGGAATATCGCCGTAGCGCTGGAAGCGCCGCCCAACGCCCTGGAATTCCGCAAGCGCGGATACGATCGCATCGGCGGGAACCCCGACTTCCAGGCCGACACCGATGGCGGAGAGCGCATTCAATACGTTATGCAGCCCCGCCAGGTTCAGGGTGATTTCCAGGTCCAGCGGCACTGTGTTGTGGCGGCAAATCGCGGTGAACTTCATGCAGCCGCCTTCATGGCGGATGTTGGCGGCGCGGATCTGCGCATCTTCGCCGAAGCCGTAGGTGGTGACCGGCTTGCTGATGCGCCCCAGTATCTCGCGTACATTGGCATCGTCCACGCACAGGATGGCGCGACCGTAGAACGGCAGTCGCTCCAGAAAGTCCACGAACGCCTGCTTGAGGCGGCCAAAATCGTGACCGTATGTTTCCATGTGATCGGCGTCGATATTGGTGACCACCGCCAGGATAGGCGTCAGGTACAAGAAGGAAGCGTCGGACTCGTCCGCCTCGGCAACGATATATTCTCCGGTGCCCAGCCTGGCATTGGCCCCGCTGCTGTTGAGCCTGCCGCCGATGACATAAGTGGGGTCGAATCCGCCCTTGGCCAGCACGCTGGCCACCAGGCTGGTGGTGGTGGTCTTGCCGTGCGTGCCCGCGATGGCGATGCCCTGGCGCAGGCGCATCAACTCGGCCAGCATCATCGCGCGCGGCACCACCGGAATCTTGTGCGCGCGCGCCGCCACCACTTCCGGGTTGTCGCCGCCGACCGCGGTGGATACGACCACCGCATCCGCACCGGCAATATTCTGCTCCGCATGCCCCACTTGCACCGTCGCACCCAGCTTGCGCAGGCGCGCCACCACGGTGCTGTCGGACAGGTCGGAGCCGCTCACCTGGAAACCCAGGTTGAGCAGCACCTCGGCGATGCCGTTCATGCCGGAACCGCCGATGCCAACGAAGTGGATGTGCTTGATCTTGTGCTTCATGCCGATTGCACCATTAATCCCGCCAATTTCATTTCGCCACCTCTTTACTTCTTCTCGGTGCATACAAGTGCCTGCCTTCGGTGGCAGGCGGCATTACCCGCACCGTCGCTTCGCGCACCGTGTTCATGCCGCCACCTCATAACTTTTTTGCGGTGCATTCAAGTTCGCGCCTTCGGTGTCTGGCGGCATTACCCGCACCGTCGCTTCGCGCACCGTGTTCATGCCGCCACCTCCGCGCATACCTGAGCCACTCGCTCTGCTGCATTGGGCTGGGCGGCAGCACGGGCTGCCTGCGCCATTTGCCGCGCGCGTTCGCGCGTCATGTTCCGCAATAAGTCAGCCAGACGCTCAGGCGTCATTTCCTTCTGCGGCAGCAGCACCGCAGCACCCCGATCGCACAGGAAGCGCGCATTGACGGTCTGGTGGTCATCCACAGCATGTGGAAACGGCACCAGGATGCTGGCGAGCCCGGCTGCCGACAGCTCGGAGATGGTCAGAGCGCCCGCACGACACACCACGAGGTCTGCCTGATCGTAATAGAACGCCATGTCATCCACGAACGGCGCAACCATGCCCTCGACTCCCGCCTCCTCGTAGGCGGCGCGCGTCGCCTTATAGTGATTCTTACCGCTCTGGTGCAGCACATGCGGCCGCTCTTCCGGCGCAAGCAGCGCCAGCGCCTTTGGCACGCGCTCGTTGATTACCTTGGCCCCCAGGCTGCCGCCCACCACCAGCACGTTCAGCGCGCCTTCGCGCTTGCCGTAACGCTGCCCTGGCTCTGGCAGTGATGCGATGGCCGCGCGCACCGGGTTGCCGCACCATTCCGAGTTCGGCAGCACATGCGGGAAGCCGCTCATCACTTTCTTCGAATAGCGCGCCAGCAGCTTGTTGCTCATGCCTGCGACGGCATTCTGCTCATGAATCACCAGCGGGCGGCGCAGCAGCACCGCCACCAACCCGCCCGGAACCGTGATGTAGCCGCCCATCCCCAGCACCACGGCAGGGCGGTATTGCAGGAACACGAACAGGCACTGCCACATGGCAAACAGCAGGCGGATGGGCATCGTCACCTTGCTCAACCAACCCTTTCCGCGCAGTCCGGAGAAATCCACCAGCCCCATGGCATAGCCGTGCTTGGGCACCAGCTCCGCCTCCATGCTGCTGGGCGCGCCCAGCCACACCACCCGCCAGCCCTGCGCCTTCAGGTAATCGGCCACTGCAAGACCGGGGAATATGTGCCCGCCGGTGCCGCCCGCCATGATGAGGATCGTTTTGTTCTTGCTCATTTTGTTTGGCCCCTCATCATCTTTCTGTTCTCGTAATCTATCCTTAGCAAAATTGCGATGGCCACGCAGTTCACCACCATGCCGCTGCCGCCGAAGCTGAGAAACGGCAGGGTCAATCCCTTGGTGGGCAGCACGCCCATGTTCACCCCGATGTTGATCATGGCCTGCATGCCCAGCCAAAGCCCTATTCCCTGCGCGACCAGGGCATCAAACAGGCGATCCAGAAATGCCGCCTGGCGTCCTATGGCAAATGCGCGTATCACCAGCCCGGCGAATAACGCGATGATTGCCAGCACACCGAAGATTCCCAATTCCTCGGCGATCACCGCCAGCAGGAAATCGGTATGCGCTTCGGGGAGATAGAATAATTTCTCCACGCTGCCGCCTAGCCCCACGCCCAGCCATTCGCCACGCCCGAAAGCGATGAGCGAGTGGCTCAACTGGTAGCCCTTGCCAAACGCATCAGCCCAGGGATCCATAAACCCGGTCAGGCGCTGCATGCGGTAGGGCGAAATCAGGATCAGCGCAGCAAACGCCAGCGGCAATGCAATCATCAACCCGCCGAACACCTTGATATTGAAACCGCCGAGGAACAGTGTGCAAAGCGCAATGGCGCAAATCACCACGAACGCCCCCATGTCAGGCTCCATCAGCAGCAGGCCGCCGACCAAGGCCATGATCAGGAACATCGGCCAAAAAGCCTTGAGCAGGTGGTCTTTCAACATTCCCTTGCGCACGGTGTAATCGGCGGCGTACAGCACGGCGAAAAGTTTCATCAGTTCCGAGGGCTGCAAATTGACGATGAACAACGACAGCCAGCGCCGGCTGCCGTTCACCTCGCGCCCGATGCCCGGTATAAGCACCAGTATCAATAGTAATGCGCCCAGAATAAACAGGAATGGCGCCATTATCTGCCAGGCATGAACAGGAAACTGGAATGCCACGGCCCCCAGCAACAGCCCGACACCGATGAACATTCCATGCCTGACCAGGTAATACGCCGGTTGGCCGTTCCTTGCCTCGGCGATTGCAATGGATGAGGAATACACCATCACCAGGCCAATGGAAAGCAGCGCGACCACGATCCACACGAGCGCCTGGTCGTATTCGGCCATACGCTGGCGGCGCGGCGGAGCTGCAATGACCTTGTTCAGGATGGCCGCGAACGTCATGCCGCCGCCCTCTGCAAATCGCGCACCGCCGCCACGAACACTTCGGCACGGTGCTCATAATTGCGGAACATGTCGAAGCTGGCGCATGCCGGTGACAGCAGCACCGCATCGCCCCGCTGGGCCAGCGCCGCACTGCGCCGCACGGCATCCGCCATGTCTTGCGCGCGCACGATGGTCTTGCCGCAGCCCTGCAGCGCGGCCTCGATCATGCCGGCG
>JBGPSQ010000148.1:0-7235 GCA_041490205.1 Gallionellaceae bacterium | reverse complement strand
GGAATGGAGAGATTCTGCCCGCCGCTCATGCAGCGCATCTCCAGGGAGGAAGCGGATGTGAACTTTTGCAGCGGGAGCTTGACGGTGTCGGCAAGTGCGGCCTGGTGCAAGCAAAGTGCAACTGCCAACATCGCGGAAATTCTCATTGCCCGATGAAATATCGTGTCCATATCATTTCTCCCTTGTTTGAGTTTTCGGTTTATGCGTTTCCGGCCTAAGGAATATCAACGAAAGCACACTGACGATCTTGATCGCCATGCGCGAGAAAATCCCCCGAGCGGCTGCCTTGCCTTGGTCCTGGAAACTGCCCTCATGCAATGTCAGGTAATACAGCATGTCCAGGCTGTTACCGTATACATATTTGACTATTTTCGGATAGGTATAAGTATCAACGATAAATTCCGCGCCACACAAGAATTTCTCGTCACGCTTGAACGTGCGCTGTATCACACAGGCGAACTGGTATGCCTCACCCTCCTTGCCTGTAGTCCTGATGGTCGCGCGTTCCCCCTCGCGGATGGCGAAAGGCAATTTGACGTAGATACCCATGCCGGTAAGCGAAACATCGGAAATCTCCCCCTGCAGGGTCGCATCCAGGCGCGGGAAATATATAGTAGCTGCGCCGCTGGCATTTATGCGCTGGAGCTTGCGCACCTGCGTGCGATCCAGCGATTCGACCATCGATACCAGCGCCAGGTAGAAGAAATAGATGAACCAGCTTGCCACGGCCAGCAGCTTGTCGCGCAGAACCGGCGTGGTCACCAGCCTGACAGCCTGCTTCCACAGCCACCAAAGCGCGTGAACGACCAGCGGCAGGACGCCGGTGAAAAATCCAAAGAAGCCAATCCTGATGAAATGCCAGATCATGCGCCCGGTGCCATGGGTTGCCGATTTCTGGTCCCAGTTTTGCTGCCAGCGGCGGCTGTCCCCAAACACAAAGCTGACCACGTCGGCGTAGGAAACCCGTTCGGAAATATATTCGCAACCGCAAAAATATTTATCTCCGCGGGGAATCACGCGCTGCACCAGACTCTCGAAATGATATGAACGGCCATAGCTGTCCTGTACTTCAAACGATGCCTCTTCCCGCTCGCGCGGCACGAAAGGTAACTTTATGTCGAAGCCGAGGCCGGTGAGGGAAACATCGCGCATTTCGCCCGTATAAGCCGCGTCGCCCATGCGCGGGAAACGGACGGTGATCCTTCCTTCTGTAGCTATACGATAAAATTTGCGTGTCTGCTTGCGCTCCCAAAATGCGCCCAGCGAGACCACGGACAGGTACAGGTTATAGAAACACCAGATCACCGTCACCGCGATCACGTCGCGCAGCAGCGGCTCATAAACCCATTTGAATCCGGCCAGTATCACAGCAACCACATTGATGCCGATCACCAGGAAAAAAGGCGCCGCCAAGGGGCTGAGGTAACTTTTTTCGTTGGTCAGCCCCTTGGGCGTGACCTTGAACGTGGGTTTCCACGGATTGAGCAAAACAGAAATCACGGCTGGCATCAGAAACAGCGATTGTACGCTCTCATATATTTCCGAGAAGAAAGGCTGACGCGTCCCGGCATAGAAAAAATGCATCATCATGTAGATGCTGATCACGTACGGCAGGGTAAACGCCAATATCTGCATCCAGGATGCATGGTAAACATTCAGCCCCAAAATCAGGTACGAAGCAGGAGCGATGAAATAGATGAAACGCGGGAAGCCGAACAGCCAGAAGAAGCTGGAATTGAAATAGGCTATCCGTTGCGGCAGGGTGAGCCCCTTGGTCTTCAGGGGATTATTCAGCAGCACCAGTTGCACCATGCCCTGCGCCCAGCGCGAACGCTGGGTCACGTAGTCATCATATGATTCCGGGGACAGGCCGCAGACCATGGGACGATTGACGTAAACGCTGTTGTAGCCGCGCGCATGCAACTGGAAGGCGGTTTCGGCATCCTCGGTAATGGTGGTGCCGCAGATGCCGCCCACTTCCATCAGGCAGGTGCGCCGCAACAGCGCGGCAGAGCCGCAAAAATAGCTGGCATTCCAGAAATTCAGCCCGGGGTGAATGCGGCGATAGAACATGTCGCTCTCGCTGGAAGGGGTCGCCTTGCCCTCCAGGTTTTTTTCCACCGGCGTCGGGTTGATGAAAAAATGCGGCGATTGAACCAGAAACAATTTGGGATCGGCAATAAATTGGCCGACCGTGTTTTGCAGTATGTCCCGGGTCGGCACATGGTCACAGTCCAGCACCAGAATGATGTCACCCGCTGTGTATTGCAGCGCATGGTTGATGTTGCCGGCCTTGGCCTGCTGGTTGGTTTCCCGCGTAATATAGGCTATCCCCAACTCTGCCGCCATTTCCCGCAGGCTGTAATGGCGCTCCCATGCCTCCATCCCGGTTTCCGGGTGGTTGCGCTTGGCTTGCGTACTGCCATCATCAAGGAGGTATATTTTCAGCTTTCCCTTCGGGTAATCTATTTGCGCGGCGGCTGTGACCGTTATGCGAACGATATCCATCGGTTCGTTATAGGTCGGAATGAATACGTCCACGGTAGGCAGCTTGTCCCGGTCTTCCGGCAAAGGAATGTGCTTGCTCTCCAGGGGCCAGACGTTGATGAACATGCCCAACAGGTATATGGCGAATCCATAAAGCTCTGCAAGGTAAAGAAGCGCCATGCCGATGAAATCGAAAGGGCCGGTGTAAAGCAAGGAATCGAATGAGCGCCACTGCATGTAGCGCAGCGCCAGGAAGCTCGCCACGACCATGAGCAATAACCGGTATGGCTGCTTCTGCGCTCTCTTGGAGCGGAACAACAGGGCAATGACTAGAAAGCAGCCCCAGCCCAGGTACATTTGCCTGGAGGTATCAAAATACGCATAGGTAAACTGCAACGCGTACAACAGAAAACCAAGAAGCAACGCGCTCGCCAGGATGACCTGCCATTTCCGGTCCTTGAGTACCGCAATGGTCAGGTTTCCAGTATGCATAATGGCCTACTTCGGCGTCTCTGGCGTTGCCGCCGGCGCCACCGAGTCGTTGATCGAACGCCTGCCCGTGTCCGTCTGCGCCGACCCGAAGAATTTGGTTCCCAGGGTCAGGATCAGCACGACCCCGATCAAGGCAATAACGGCCAGGATGAGTTTCATGCCGGACGAACGCACCGGGACGGCGTATTCCTGCCGGGGCAATGCGTTCTGCCCCTGTTTGTCCAACTCGACTTCCTGCGGATTCCAGAATGCCTTGTAGGCATTGAACGGCTCCTGCTTGCCCTTGAGCGTGACTTGCTTGACGAACCGGCAGTAGATTTCCGCTTTGTCGGAAAGCGCGTTATAGGTGTCTTCCGACATCAGTATGCCACCGGGATCGGCGGAAGACTCAAAACGGGAGGCGGTGTTCACCACGTCGCCGTAAATATCGTTTTCCTCGACCACGCACTTGCCGGAATGGATGCCGATGCGCATCAGCACCGGGAACTTGAATTTTTTCGACATGTTGAGCGCATCCATCTCTTTCTGGATGCGCGCGGCGGCACGCACCGCGTCCAGCGCATTCACGAAATACGACAAGCTGCCGTCGCCGATGGACTTTACATATACTCCGTTATTCTCCTTGATCGTGGGCAACAGGATATCGCTTTGCGCCTTGATCAGCATGCGGCTGACTATATCGCCCTCTTTTTCGGCTATCGAGGTCGATCCCTTGAGATCGGTGAACATCACCGTAATGAACTTGTGAAACTTCTCCTGGAACGCCGTTTCGAGCTTCTCGCGTTCCGCGAGATATTTTTCCATGTCGGTTACGGGCGCGCCACTCCCGTTTGCGCCGGTGAAGACGGTCTTCTCGGCAAGCTGCCCGCCGGACGTGACAATGGTCTTTTCATCTGCGGCAGAAGCGACGATGGTCTTTTCGTCGTCCTGCACACGCGCTGTGCTGCCCTGTGCCGCACCACCTGCAAGGAATCGCTTGATTGCATCGGCGAATTCGCTGGCGCGCGCGTAACGGTCCTCCGGTTTTTTCGCCAGCGCTTTGCTGACGATGCGGTCCAGTTCCGGCGACAGGCCAGAATTCAGCGTGGAGGGAAGCGCATGCGCCTCGTTGACGATTTTTTGCTGGATGGTGAAAATGCCTTCGCCGGTGAACGGCTTTTTCCAGGTCAGCAACTGGTACAGCACCACACCCGCCGCGAAAATGTCCGAACGCGGGCTGACCGATGTGCCGAGTATCTGCTCAGGTGACATATAGCCCGGCGTGCCCACCATGGTTCCCGCTTGCGTGCCTTCCTGTTTGTCGATCACCTTGACTACGCCGAAGTCGGTAAGCTTCAGCCTGCCGGAATTGTCGATCATGATGTTCGCAGGCTTGATATCGCGGTGCACGATGCCCTGCGAATGCGCATAATCCAGCGCGCTCAGCAGGTCCGCCATGTAATTGAGGGATTTTTGCAGCGGGAATTGCACGCCGCTGTCGAGGAATTCCTTGAGCTCATGCCCCTGGATGAACTCCATCACAAAATAGGCGATGTCGCCTTCTTCGCCGAAGTCGTAAACGGTAACTATATTAGGATGATTGAGGCGCGCGATGGACTGAGCTTCGCGCATGAATCTTTCGGAATAATCGGCCGCCTGAGTCGCATCGACCATCGCACTCTTGATGATGGTCTTGATCGCCACCCTGCGATGGAGCTTGCTGTCACTGGCTTCATATACGACACCCATCGCGCCGCTTCCCAGCACGCGAATGATCTCGTAACGGCCAAGTTGTTTCAGTTCCCCCATGGGTTACCTTGTAACGTAAAAGGCGCTGTGTCATCCCCTGTTTATTGTCCAGGCCCGCAGTTGAACTGCGGCTGGAGATGGCTTGCCCTTGTTATACATCCACACCTTCCGTCGGTTTTGATTCTACTCCAAGTTTCAATCATAATTAAGCCCCAGCCAAGAAAAAAAGCGGAATTTCACATCCACTGCCCTGGAATGAGCCTTATTATGCCAATCGCGATGATGAATCATCCCCATGACCAAGGCGATC
Organism: Gallionellaceae bacterium; assembly: GCA_041490205.1. GTDB lineage: Bacteria > Pseudomonadota > Gammaproteobacteria > Burkholderiales > Gallionellaceae > DATDDB01. The sequence goes on along the minus strand of JBGPSQ010000148.1, from coordinate 2,218 downwards.
GCCGCATACTCTCAAAGTTTGCGGCCAGCTTGCTGCTGGCAGCCGCCCTGCTGGCGGGCAGCACGGCGGCAGTTGCCACGGAAGCGGGCTGGCGGCAATTCAAGCAAAACTTCATCGAGCCGGATGGCCGCGTGGTCGATGCCGGGCAAGGCGGCATCAGCCACTCCGAGGGCCAGGGATACGCCATGCTGCTTGCCGTGCACTACAACGACCGCGCAGCATTCGAGCAAGTCTGGCAATGGACCCGGAAAAACCTCCAGGTGCGCGGCGATAACCTGCTCTCCTGGAGCTGGTCGCCGCAGACCGGCATCATGGACAAGAATAACGCCAGCGACGGCGACCTGATCGTAGCCTGGGCCTTGCTGCGTGCTTCAGGCAAATGGCATATCCCGGACTATCTGCAAGCCAGCCGGAACATCGCACGGGACATCCGGGAAAAACTGGTCCACAAATCTTCGCATGGCCTGGTGCTGCTGCCGGGAGCGGAAGGCTTCCACAAACCGGCGGGCGATTCCATCAACCTTTCATACTGGGTGTTCCCGGCGCTGGATGAGATCGGCCAGGCCGACCCGGCGCCGGAATGGAAGGAACTCGCGGATAACGGCATCGCCATCCTGCAATTCGCCCATTTCGGCAGGTGGCAGCTCCCGCCGGACTGGCTGATGCTCGCCGAAACATCCACTCCCTCCAACGGCCTTTCCGAACTATTCGGCTACAACGCGGTTCGCATCCCGCTCTACCTGCTGTGGAGCAGACGCGAAACCCCGGAATTGCTCAAGCCCTATCGCGAATACTGGAGTTATTTCAAGGGCGCGCGGTTCCTGCCCTCATGGACCAATCTCAAGAACGACTGCGTGGATTCCTATGACGCATCGGCAGGTATCCACCGCGTGGCGCAATGGGTGCTTGCATACCCGCGCACCCCTGGCCCCATGAGAATGCCGCCCGGAGAAAAACCGGGATACTACTCTTCAGTGCTGCTCCTGCTGACTGAAATGGCGATGAGTGAGCGCAGGATAACGAATCAAGCCGTGCGCGCACCCCTTAAGCAATAATCCCGCCGCCCAGGCAAACCGCGCCATCGTACACCACCACCGATTGCCCCGGCGTGACTGCCCATTGCGGTTCGTCAAACACAAAGCTGGCGCGATCATCTTTGAGGGCGGTGATGCGGCATGCCGCGTCATGCTGGCGGTAGCGGGTCTTGGCGGCATAGCCGAGCGTTTTGCCGGGCGCTGCGCCGCTGATCCAGTGCATTTCCAGCGCATCCAGATTCGGCGTGAGCAGCGCCGGGTGGTCGTGGCCTTGCACCACGATGAGCCGGTTGTTCACCTTGTCCTTGCCAGCGACGAACCAGGGTTCTCCGGTGCCTTCCTTGCCGCCCCCTATTCCCAGACCCTGGCGCTGGCCCAAGGTGTAGAACGCCAGCCCTTGGTGCGTGCCGACTTTTTTATTTTCAGGCGTCACCATGTCGCCCGGCTGGGTCGGCAGGTAGCGGTTGAGGAATTCGCGGAAGGGGCGCTCGCCGATGAAGCAGATGCCGGTGCTGTCGCGTTTGGCATGGTTGGCTAGGCCGTGCTTGCGCGCGATTTCGCGCACTTCGGTCTTGAGCAGGTGGCCGATGGGAAACATGGCACGGGAAAGCTGCGCCTGGGTGAGGCGGTGCAGGAAGTAGCTCTGATCCTTGCTGGCGTCATCCGCTTTGAGCAGTTGATACAGACCGTCTACTTCGCGCACCTGGGCGTAATGCCCCATGGCGATCGCATCCGCGCCCAGGCGCATGGCGTGGTCGAGGAATGCCTTGAACTTGATTTCAGAGTTGCACAGGATGTCCGGGTTAGGCGTGCGCCCGGCCTCATACTCGCGCAGGAAATAGCTGAATACGCGATCCTTGTATTCCTTGGCAAAGTTTACCGCCTCGATGGGAATGCCGATCACGTCGGCTGCAGAGACGGCGTCTATCAGGTCTTCGCGCGAGGAGCAGTATTCGTCGTCATCGTCATCCTCCCAGTTCTTCATGAACAGGCCGGTGACCTCGTGCCCCGCGCGTTTCAGCAGCAATGCCGCCACGGCGGAGTCCACGCCACCTGAAATACCGACCACGATCTTCATTTCAGTCTAACCGGTGCGAACGGAGGAGGATGTGGCGATGTGTCCCAGATCCTTGAGCAGATCGAGCGGGTAACGCTGTCCCGCCAGATAATCGTCGAGGCAGCGT
>JBGPSQ010000147.1:0-7307 GCA_041490205.1 Gallionellaceae bacterium | reverse complement strand
TGGGTTGGCGTAGCACGGCGGGTTATTCCGATACTTCGCGCTCGATCTCTTCCACGGTCACATGGCGCACGTCGCGCCCCTTGACCATATAGACCACGTATTCGGACATATTCTTGGCATGATCGCCGATGCGTTCGATGGCCTTGGCCACGAACAGGATTTCCAGCGCGGTGGAAATGGTGCGCGGGTCTTCCATCATGAAGGTGATCAGGTAGCGCATGATGGCGCGGAACTCCTCGTCCACCTGCTCGTCCTGGCGCACCACCTGTGCTGCGGTGGCCAGGTCGAGACGGGCAAAGGCGTCCAGAGACTTGCGCAGCATGTCCAGCGCGATCTCGGCGGCGTGTTTGATCTCGGGATGGCGCGGTATGTGCAGGCGCTCGCGCTGTGACAAAAGCTTGGCCATGCGCGCGATCTTTTCCGCTTCGTCGCCGATGCGCTCAAGGTCGGTGATGGTCTTGATCACCGTCATCACCATGCGCAGGTCGCCGGCAGCGGGCTGGCGGCGGGCGATGATCTGGCAGCAGTTTTCGTCTATCTCAACTTCCATCGCATTGACGCGGTGGTCGTCGTCGATGACCTTGTTCATCAGCGCGACATCGCCGTTGATCAGCGCTTCGAGTGCGAGCTGCACCTGGCTTTCCACCAGGCCGCCCATTTGCAGGACGCGCGCGCGCACCGCTTCTAGTTCGGCGTCAAATTGTTTCGAGGTGTGTTCGGTGTTTGCCATAAGAACCCTGCCTTCTTGCCATTAATAGCGGTCGCCCATTTTAGTTGCAAACCGTGACAGTTTTGTTACTGTCAGGTCACAGTCCGGACGCCCTCCGGTGTGCCTAGCAACAGCACGTCAGCCGGGCGGCGCGCAAACAGGCCGTTGGTGACCACCCCGGCAATGTGGTCCAGCGTCGTTTCCAGTTCCACCGGGTTCATGATTTGCAGCCCGCGCACGTCCAGGATGATATTACCGTTGTCGGTGATGAAGCTATCGCGCAAAACCGGCTGCCCGCCCAACTTCACCAGTTCCCGCGCCACATAGCTGCGTGCCATGGGTATCACCTCGACCGGCAGCGGAAACTTGCCGAGAACATCGACCAGCTTGCTGGAATCGCACACGCATACGAATTTTTTACTGGCCGCCGCAACGATCTTCTCGCGCGTCAGTGCGCCGCCGCCGCCCTTGACCATGTGCAGGTGGCGCGTGATTTCGTCCGCGCCATCCACATAAACCGGGAGTGTTCCTGCGTCGTTCAGCGAAATCACCTCAATGCCGTGGCCCTGCAGGCGTTTTGCGGATGCTTCGGAACTGGCCACCGCGCCACGTATCCTGTGCTTGATCTTGCCCAGTTCGTCTATGAAAAAGTTGGCGGTGGAACCCGTGCCCACCCCCACGATGCAATCGTTCGGCACATGTTCAATTGCCGCTTGTGCGACAGCGCGCTTCATGTCGTCTTGTGTCATGCTCATGCTCAAACCCAGCCAGTTATTTGGTTTCTATGTTCCTTCTCCGTCTCCATTATTGCAGGAATTCGGGGTTTTAGAAACAGAAAAACTTTATGCCGGCCCGTAATTCCTGCTAATCTTGCGGCTACAGGCATTTAAATTAAAAGTTAAGCCATGCAAGGTTATCTGAAACGCATTCTCACCGCCCGCGTCTATGACGTGGCCATCGAAAGTCCGCTTGAAGCGGCCCCCAGTCTTTCTGCCCGCACCGGTAACAAGATTCTTTTCAAGCGCGAGGATATGCAACCGGTGTTTTCCTTCAAGCTGCGCGGCGCTTATAACAAGATGGCGCAGCTCACCAAGGAACAGTTGAAAAGAGGGGTGATCACCGCCTCGGCGGGCAATCACGCACAGGGCGTGGCGCTTTCCGCCCACCGTATGGCGTGCCGTGCCACCATCGTGATGCCAACCACCACGCCGCAGGTGAAGATCGACGCGGTCAGGCATTTCGGCCAGCGCGCGGTGGAGATCGTGCTGCACGGCAGCAGCTACAGCGACGCCTACCAGCACTCGCTCGCACTTGAAAAAAAGCATGGCCTCACCTTCGTCCATCCGTTCGACGATCCCGACGTTATCGCCGGTCAGGGCACCATTGCCATGGAAATCCTGCGCCAGCACCAGTCCCCCATCCACGCCATCTTCTGCGCCATTGGCGGCGGGGGGCTGATTGCGGGGGTGGCGGCCTACGTCAAGCAGGTGCGTCCGGACATCAAGGTCATCGGCGTGCAAACCACCGACTCCGACGCGATGGCGCGCTCGCTCAAGTCCGGCAAGCGCGTCACGCTGGGCGACGTCGGCCTGTTCTCGGACGGTACGGCGGTCAAGCTTGCGGGGGCGGAGACCTTCCGCGTGTGCAAGAAGTATGTAGATGAAGTGGTGCTGGTGGATACCGACGCCGTGTGCGCGGCGATCAAGGATGTGTTCCAGGACACCCGTTCCATCCTCGAGCCGGCAGGCGCGCTCGCCGTGGCGGGGGCCAAGCTGTACGCAGCGCGTGAAAAGCTCAAGAACGAGACACTGGTCAGCGTGTGCAGCGGCGCCAACATGAACTTTGACCGCCTCCGTTTCGTGTCCGAACGCGCAGAAATCGGCGAAAAGCGCGAAGCCATCCTCACGGTGACCATTCCCGAAGAGCCGGGCAGTTTCCGCAAGTTTTGCTCGCTGGTCGGAAACCGGAACATCACCGAGTTCAATTACCGTTATGCCGATCCGAATGAGGCGCGCGTATTCGTCGGGGTGCAGGTGCGCGACCCTTCCGAGACCGCCAAGCTGGTTGCCACGCTGAAAAAGAACAAGCTCAGCACGCTGGACCTCACCGACAATGAAATGGCCAAGCTGCACCTGCGCCATCTGGTTGGCGGCCGCGCTCCGGAAGTCAGGGATGAAATCATCTTTCGTTTCGAGTTTCCCGAGCGCCCCGGCGCGCTGATGAATTTCCTCAACAGTATGAACCACAGCTGGAACATCAGCCTGTTCCACTACCGCAACCATGGCGCGGACTACGGGCGCGTGCTGGTCGGCATGCAAGTGCCGCACCACGACAAGAAGGCACTGAAGGCCTTCCTCGACAAGCTCGGCTACCCCTATTGGGACGAGAGCGACAACCCGGCGTACCGGCTGTTTCTGGGCTAGTTTCCGTGAGCACGGACTCTTTCCGTGATTATGTGCTGGAACAGCTTGCCGCGCTCGATGGCCTGCGTTCCCGCCGGATGTTTGGTGGCCATGGGCTGTACAGCGGGGAGCGGTTTTTCGGCATCGTCTATGACGGCAGGCTGTATTTCAAGACAAATCCCGGCAATTTGCCCGATTTTTTGAGCCGGGATTGTGCTGTTTTCGCCCCTTCCGAAAAGCAGGTTTTGAAGAATTACCGCGAAGTTCCCGTGGAAATCCTGGAAGATGCCGAAAGTTTGGTGCTTTGGGCGAGAAGGGCAGCGCAGGAATGAGTGTGCAAGCTATGAAGCAATCCCTCAGGCAAAGTATAATCGCGCTCCGCAGCGAATTGCCAACGCTCGAAAGGGCGCGGCTCAGCCGCGCCGTGACTGAGGGCATCTGTCGCCTGCCGCAATATCGGGCGGCGCAGACGGTGTTGGGCTACCTGAATTTTGGCGCGGAACTGGAAGCGGAACAATTTGTGCAGCACGCCCTGGCGGATGGCAAGCGCGTGTTGCTGCCCCGTGTCAATCGCGCCAGCAGGCATCTGGATTTATTCCAGGTGCGGGATCTGCGGCATGATGTGGCGCCTGGTTTGTGGGATATACCCGAGCCGTTGGCGGAACGGTGCGTAAAGGAAGAGGCGCTGGGCACCGTGGATTTCATCCTGCTGCCGGGCGTGGCCTTCACCCGCGAGGGAGCGCGCCTGGGTTACGGCGGCGGATTCTATGACCGTTTGCTGGAGCGCATGCCGGACCGGCCCGCGCTGGTGGCGGGGGCATTCGGGCTGCAGGTGGTGGCGGAGATACCGCAAGAACCTACCGACCGCAAGGTGGAATGGCTGGTGACGGAACACGAGACGATACATTGCGCCGCGCATGACGGGCGCGGCCAGCGACAGGATTTTTAGCAGGAGAAGAGCAGAAAGATGGAAAACAATATCCCGGACGTTGATCCGCAGGAAACGCAGGAATGGCTGGAAGCGATTGCATCGGTGCTGGAGAATGAAGGGCCGGAGCGCGCGCACTTCCTGATTGAACGCATGATCGTGCAGGCCCGCCTCGGCGGGGCGGACATGCCGATCAGTGCGACCACACCCTACCTGAACTCCATTCCGGCTGACCAGGAGCAGCGCTCTTCCGGCGACGAGGAACTGGAGCACCGCATCCGCGCGCTGACGCGCTGGAACGCGATGGCGCTGATCCTCAACGCCAACCGCGAATCGTCCGAACTCGGCGGGCACATCGCCAGCTTTGCCTCTGCGGCCACACTATATGATGTGGGGTTCAACCACTTTTTCCATGGTGCGACGGAAAAGCACGGCGGTGACTTGGTGTATTTTCAGGGACACTCCTCTCCCGGCATGTATGCGCGCGCCTTCCTGGAAGGACGCATCAGCGAAGAGCAGATGTACAAGTTCCGTCAGGAAGTCGATGGCGACGGCCTGTCCTCCTATCCGCACCCGTGGCTGATGCCGAACTTCTGGCAGTTCCCCACCGTATCCATGGGCCTGGGCCCGCTGATGGCGATTTATCAGGCGCGCTTCATGCGCTACCTGGAACACCGCAACATTGTTCACACCGATGGCCGCAAGGTGTGGGCCTTCCTCGGCGACGGCGAAACCGACGAACCGGAATCGTTGGGCGCGATCTCGATGGCCGGGCGCGAGAAGCTGGATAATTTGATCTTCGTGGTCAACTGCAACCTGCAGCGCCTTGATGGCCCGGTGCGCGGCAACGGCAAGATCATCCAGGAACTCGAAGGCGTGTTCCGCGGCGCGGGCTGGAATGTGATCAAGGTGGTATGGGGCGGCCGCTGGGATCGCCTGTTGGCCAAGGACAAGACCGGCCTGCTGCTCAAACGCATGGAAGAGGTGGTGGACGGCGAATACCAGACCTACAAGTCCAAGAACGGCGCGTATGTGCGCGAGCATTTCTTCGGCAAGTATCCCGAGTTGCTGGAACTGGTCTCAGATATGTCGGACGACGAAATCTGGCACCTCGACCGTGGCGGCCATGACCCGCGCAAGTTGTTTGCGGCGTATGCGGCGGCGACCCAGAACAAGGGAAAGCCGACGGTGATCCTGGCCAAGACCGTAAAGGGTTATGGCATGGGTGCATCGGGAGAAGCGCAGAATCCGACCCACCAGCAAAAGAAAATGGACGAGGAGTCGCTGCGCAAATTCCGCGACCGCTTCAAAATCCCGGTTTCCGATGCGCAACTGGAGCAGTTGCCTTTCGTGCGGCCCGCCGCAGACAGCCAGGAAGCCAAGTACCTGAGCCAGCGCAGTGCGGAAATGGGTGCAGTGCCATCGCGCAAACCCCATGCCAAGCCGCTGCAGGTGCCCGCACTCGATGCCTTCGAGGCATTGCTGAAAGACAGCGAAGGCCGCGAATTCTCCACCACCATGGCATTCGTGCGCATGCTCGGCATACTGGTGAAGGACAAGAACATCGGCAAGCAGGTCGTGCCCATTGTGCCCGATGAGTCGCGCACCTTCGGCATGGAAGGCATGTTCCGCCAGCTCGGCATTTTTTCGCAGGTGGGCCAGCTCTACACCCCGCAGGATGCCGACCAGTTGATGTTCTACAAGGAAGACAAGAGCGGACAGATTTTGCAGGAAGGCATCAACGAGCCGGGCGGCATGGCCGACTGGATTGCAGCCGCCACCGCTTATGCCAACCACGGCACGGCGATGATCCCGTTCTACATCTATTACTCGATGTTCGGCTTCCAGCGCGTGGGCGACCTGGCCTGGGCGGCGGGCGACATGCGCGCGCGCGGCTTCTTGCTGGGCGGCACGGCGGGACGCACCACCCTGAACGGCGAGGGCTTGCAGCACCAGGACGGCCACAGCCACATCCAGGCCGGGCTGATCCCGAACTGCATATCCTACGACCCGACCTTCGCCTATGAACTTGCGGTGATCTTGCAGGACGGCATGCGCCGCATGTACCAGCAGCAAGAGGATGTGTTCTATTACCTCACGGTGATGAACGAGAACTATACGCACCCGGCCATGCCGAAAGGCGCGGAAGCGGGCATCCTCAAGGGCATGTACCTGCTTTCCGAAGGCCGTGTGAAGGACAAGGCGCCCAAGGTGCAATTGATGGGCAGTGGCACCATCCTGCGCGAAGTGATCGCGGCGGCGGAACTGCTGCAAAAGGATTTCGGCGTCTCCGCCGACATCTGGAGCGTGACCAGCTTCAACGAACTGCGCCGCGAAGGCGTGGATTGCGAGCGCTGGAACATGCTGCATCCGGAATCTCAGCGCCGCGCCAGCCATGTGGAACAATGCCTGGCGCAACGCAGCGGGCCGGTGGTCGCGGCGACCGATTACATCAAGGCATATGCCGACCAGATACGCCCGTACATCCCGGCGCGCTACAAGGTGCTGGGCACGGATGGATTCGGGCGTTCCGACACGCGCAAGAAGCTGCGCCACTTCTTCGAGGTGGATCGCTACTATGTCGCAGTGGCCGCCCTGAAGGCACTGGCCGATGATGGCGCGATCACTGCTGCGGAAGTGAGCCGCGCGATCAAGCTGTACAAGATCAACCCTGACAAGCCGAATCCGGTTACTGTCTAAGCGGAGAAGTTACGTGGCAGAAATCAAACAAGTGCTGGTGCCGGACATTGGCAACTTCAAGGACGTCGAGGTCATCGAGGTGGTGGTCAAGGCGGGCGATTCGGTGAATGCCGAAGATACGCTGATCACGCTGGAAACCGACAAGGCCACCATGGATGTGCCGTCGCCATTCGCAGGCGTGGTGAAGGAAATCAAGGTCAAGCTTGGCGACAAGGTATCGGAAGGCTCGCTGATTGCGCTGGTCGAAGCGAGCGGGGAAGCGGCGGCGAAAGCGCCCGCCGCTCCGAAGGCTGAGGCAGCCAGAGCCCTGGCTCCAGCCGTAGCCATGCAGGCAGTTCCGGCTGCGTCCGCCCCGGCGGTAGCCGTCATGTCTGCCGCACCCGGCGGCAAGGCGCACGCCAGCCCTTCGGTCCGCCGCTTCGCGCGCGAACTGGGTGTTAACCTCGCCCAGGTGCGCGGCAGCGGCGCCAAGGGCCGGGCCACCAAGGAAGATATACAGAATTTCGTGAAGGCAGCCCTGGCGCAGCCGCGCGGTGCGGGCGGCCTGCAGGTGGCGGAAATGCCGGCG
>JBGPSQ010000146.1:0-7408 GCA_041490205.1 Gallionellaceae bacterium | reverse complement strand
GTTGCCCGGTAGCGGCAATTCGTCCCGCGCTGGTGAATGGCAAGCCCTCGCTGGAAATCGATGAAACCAAGTGCATGTGCTGTGGTGCCTGCTTCCCGCCCTGTCCGCCGATGCAGATCAACGATCCGGAATTCACCAAGTTTGCCATCTGGGTTGGTGGCAAGAATTCCAATGCCCGTATCCGTCCCCAGTTCCATAAGCTGGTCGCGTCAGGCGTTCCCAACAACCCGCCGCGTTGGCCGGAAGTGGCTACCATCGTGAAAAACATTCTTAATGTTTACAAGGCCGATGGCCGTCCTTGGGAGCGCATTTCTGACTGGATCGACCGGATCGGCTGGGCGCAATTCTTCGAGAAGACCGGGCTGCCGTTCACCAAGTACCTGGTGGACGACTGGCGCGGTTCGCGCGCCAACCTGAATGCCTCGGCGCACATCCGTTTCTGAGCGGGGACAGCTTATGAAATTCGGCATAGTCGTCAACGAAGGCCCCTACCAGCACCAGGCGAGCGATTCCGCTTACCTGTTCTGCAAGGCCGCGCTGGAAAATGGCCATGAAGTTTTCCGCGTGTTTTTCTATCACGACGGCGTCAACAACGCCTCGCGCCTGACCGAGCCGCCGCAGGACGACCGTAACATCGTCGCGCGCTGGAGCAAGCTGGCGGAAGAGCACAAGATAGACCTGGTGGTGTGCGTGGCGGCGGCATTGCGCCGCGGCATCAAGGATGAAAACCTGGCCCCCGGATTCCGCATCTCCGGGCTGGGGCAACTGGTCGAGGCCGGCATCCAGGCCGACCGCATGGTCACTTTTGGCGATTGAGGTAACGATATGAGTGAAGAAGGCAATATCAAGAAATTCATGTTCGTGAACCGCAAGGCTCCCTATGGCACGATCTATGCGCTGGAATCGCTGGAGGTGGTGCTGATCACCGCCGCGTTCGATCAGGACGTATCGCTGGCTTTCCTCGACGACGGCGTATATCAGTTGAAAAAGGGCCAGCAGACCAAGGGCATCGAAACCAAGAATTTTTCGCCCACCTACCGTGCGCTGGAAGGCTACGACATCGATAAACTCTATGTCGAGCAGGAATCGCTGGAAGCGCGCGGCCTCACCGAGGACGATCTGCTGGTGGACGTCACCGTGATGGGCCGCAAAGAACTGGGCAAGCTGATGGGGCAACAGGATGTTGTCCTGAGCTTTTAAAAAGCCTGAATTTTTAAGAGGAAAGCGAGATGCTGCACATCATCAACAAATCCCCCTACACCAACAGTGCGCTTGATGCCTGCCTGCGTGTCGCCCAGGGCGGCGACATCCTGCTGATCGAGGATGCGGTGTATGCCGCAGTGGGCGGGGCGGCCGAAAAGCGGGTGCGCGATGCGATGAAGCAGTTCAAGTTCCATGTACTGCAAGCCGACCTGGAAGCGCGCGGCATTGCCGATCGCGTCATAGACGGCGTCCACAAGGTGGATTACGGCGGCTTTGTCGAACTGGCCGCCAAGAACAAGAATTGCCAATCCTGGCTTTGATCAACCCATAATAAATTGCAAGGAGAAACACATGCCTAACATCGAAGTCGCTGGCAAATCCTACGAAACCGACGAGGAAGGCTACCTCGTCAACCTCGCCGACTGGAACAAGGACGTCGCCGACTACATCGCCAAGACCGAGAACGTGAACATGAGCGACCAGCACTGGGAAGTGGTGAACTTCCTGCGCGAATACTACGACGAGTATCAGATCGCTCCGGCCGTGCGCGTTTTGACCAAGGCCATCGGCAAAAAACTCGGCGCGGAAAAGGGTAACAGCCAGTACCTGTATGACCTGTTCCCTTACGGCCCAGCCAAGCAGGCTTGCAAGATTGCCGGCTTGCCCAAGCCGACGGGTTGCGTTTAACAGGTTCATGGCATCCGCCTTCCAAGCCTTCCTGCGCAAGTGTGGAGGCGGGGAAGAAATTAGAGACCGCAAATAACCATAGCCATTCAGGATGAGCCTCCTCTTCACCCTGCTGTTCTACTTCGCATTCCTGGTGTTCGCACTGGGCGTGGGGTACAAGATTTATGATTTCGCGCGCACCCCCGCGCCGCTCAAGATTCCCACCACCCCGGCGCCGACCACCAGCGGCGGCGTGGTATTGCGCATGATGCGCGAAGTGTTCCTGTTTGAAAGCCTGTTCAAGTCCAACCTGTGGATCTGGATGTTCGGTGCATTGTTCCATTTCGGCCTTGCTTTGGTCTTGCTGCGCCACCTGCGCTATTTCACCGAGCCGGTATGGTCATGGGTCGCGCTGATCCAGCCGTTCGGCATCTACGCCGGTTTTGCCATGGCCGCAGGACTCGCCGGTCTGTGGGCCAGGCGCTTTCTGGTCGAGCGCATCCGTTACATCTCCACGCCTTCAGATCACCTCATGCTGGCACTGCTGCTGGGCATCGGATTGTCCGGACTTTCCCTGAAATTTCTGGCCCATCCCGACATCGTCGCGGTCAAGGCATTCTTCCTCGGCTTGATGCGGTTTAATTGGCAGCCGCTGCCCGAAAGCGGACTGCTCTATGTTCACCTTGGTCTCGTCGCAACATTGATGATCGTCTTCCCTTTCAGCAAGCTGCTGCACGCGCCTGGCGTATTCTTCTCGCCGAGCCGCAACCAGGCCGACAACCCGCGCGAAAAGCGACATATCGCGCCTTGGGCAGCGGAGATGGAGAAATAAATGGCTGAAGTCACCGCCCCGCCCTACCGCGTCATCCCCATCATCCCTGTGTTGAAGCCGGGCGCGATGGAGCAGACCCGTCCTTACGTTGCCAATGAGAAGATTCAGGAGGCCATCGGCTTCCCCGGGCAATTGGTGGAAGACTGGCATGACCGCGCCATCGCCAAGATGGGCGAGCTGCTGAAAAAATACCGCTCGCTCAAGGTCTATCTCGATGCCTGCGTGCACTGCGGCGCTTGCGCCGACAAGTGTCACTATTTCATCGGCACGCAAGACCCGAAGAACATGCCGGTGGCGCGCCAGGACCTGCTGCGTAGCGTGTATCGCCGCTATTTCACCCTGGCCGGCAAACTGTTCCCCAAGCTGGTCGGCGCGCGCGATTTGACGCGCGAAGTACTGGACGAATGGTATACCTACTACCACCAGTGCTCGGAATGCCGCCGCTGCTCGGTGTTCTGTCCCTACGGTATCGACACCGCCGAGATTACGATGGCGGCACGCGAGATTCTCGACTCCATCGGCTATGGCCAGAAATATTCCAACGAGATCATCGGCAAGGTGCACAAGATCGGCAACAACCTCGGCCTGCCCGGCCCGGCGCTGGAAGACACCCTGCTGGGGCTGGAAGAGGACGTGAAGGAAGCGACCGGCGTGGACGTGCGCTTTCCACTCAATGAGAAGGGCGCGGAAATCCTGCTGGTTACCCCCTCCGCAGATTTCTTCGCCGAGCCGCACATAGACAGTCTGATCGGCTACGCCAAGGTGTTCCATGCCGCAGGCGCGAGTTGGACGCTCTCCTCGATGGCGTCGGAAGCTGCCAACTTCGGCATGTTCATCGGCAACTACGAGCAGATGCGCATGATTGCGCTGCGCATCCGCCAAGCCGCACTCGACCTGGGCGTGAAGCGCATCGTCGTCGGCGAATGCGGCCATGCCTGGCGCGTCGCTTACAGCTTCTGGAACACACTGTCCGGCGTTGGCGCGGGTGCAAGCGATCCCTTCGCCGTGGAATTGCAGCGCCAGCTCGACCCGCGCTTCAAGCAGCCGACTCACATCTGCGAATACACCTGGGACCTGATCCAGCAGGGCAAGCTCAAGTTCGACAAGTCGGCCAACGACAAATACGTGATTACCTTCCACGACTCGTGCAACGTGGCGCGTGCCTCACGCATGGGCGACGAGCCCGGCGGCCAGTTCGAGATACCGCGCAACATCATCAAGTCGGTGGCAAACAATTTCGTCGAGATGCGCGACGGCACCACCCGCGAGCAGACCTACTGCTGCGGCGGCGGCGGCGGGCTGCTCACCGATGACCTGCTCGACCTGCGCGTCAAGGGCGCGCTGCCGCGCATGGAAGCATTGAAGGAAGTGGCAGACGGCCATGGCGTGAATTTCATGGCCACCATCTGCGCCATCTGCAAGGCGCAGTTCACCAAGGTGCTGCCCTATTACCAATTCGAGCGCAGCATGGTCGGCGGAGTGCACCAACTGGTGAGCAACGCGATCATCCTGGAAAACAAGCAACCGGAACACAAGCACCCGGAAAACGAGCAATAAACTGGAGGCACGCGATGTCAGCAACGACCGAACCCAAAGAAACCAAGATCACCTTCCGCCGATACAAGGATGGCGACACCAAGGTGAAAAAGCGCGACCGGATTTTCCAGGCCAGCTATACCTACAAGTGCCCTACTTATATCCAGTCCACCCCGCCCTGCCAGGGCAGCTGCCCGGCGGGCGAGGACATCCGCCGCTATCTGCAAATCACGCGCGGCATGGAAAAACCGCCTGTCGGCAAAGACGGCAAACCCGCCATGCCCTGGCAGGAATACGCTTGGCGCATGTTGACCGAGGCCAACCCGTTCCCCTCGGTGATGGGCCGTGTCTGCCCCGCGCCCTGCGAGACCGGTTGCAATCGCAATGAGGTGGAAGACCATGTCGGCATCAACTCCGTGGAACATTTCCTCGGCGAATACGCCATTGCCAACAACCTCAAATTCAATAATCCTTCACTCGCCCCTTCCGGCAAGAAAGTTGCCGTCATCGGCGGCGGCCCGGCAGGTCTTTCCTGCGCCTATCAGCTCGCGCTGAAGGGCCATGCCGTCACCATCTTCGACGAGCACGAGCAGCTCGGCGGCATGATGCGCTACGGCATTCCCGGCTTCCGCACGCCGCGCAAGGTGCTGGATGCGGAAATCCAGCGTATCCTCGATATGGGGGTGCAAGCCAAGCTCAAGTGCCACATCGGCAAGGACATCACGCTGGGAGAAATCCGCAAGGATTACGACGCGGTGTTCCTCGGCATGGGCGCCCAGGCCGGCCGTGCCCTGCCGACACCCGATAGCGAAGCACCCAACGTGGTGACTGCGACAGCCTTTCTGCGCGCCTTCAATGACGGACGCCTGCAGCATGTCGGCAAACGCGTGGTGGTGGTCGGCGGCGGCGATACCTCGATAGACGTTGCCACCGTCGCACGCCGCCTCGGACATATCTCCCACGCCAAGCCGACTGATACGGAGCATGCCATTGCCGGACGCATGGCGCAGGACGTGGCCGACATCTCCGCCAAGCAGGGCGCCGATGTCACCCTGACCTCGATCTTCCCCGTGGACAAGATGCAGGCCAACAAGCACGAAATCGAACAGGCGCTGGCGGAAGGCATAGCCATTCGCGGCGGACTGGTTCCGCTTGGCGTGATCAAGGACGCCAACGGCCGCGCCACCGCGCTGCGCGTGGCCGAATGCGAAGCCAAGTTTGTCGGCGGCAAGCTGGAGATAAAACAAAAGGAAGGCTCGGAACAGGATATTCCTGCCGACCTGATTGTTTCCGCCATCGGCCAGGCCGTGGATTTCACCGGGCTGGAGGAATTCGACAACGGGCGCGGCGCGGTGAATGCCGACAAGAATTACCAGGTAGCAAACAAGCCCGGCACCTTCGCGGGCGGCGACGTGATCCGTCCCCATCTGCTTACCACGGCCATTGGCCACGGCGCCATCGCAGCGGAAGGCATAGACCGCTTCCTCGCCGGTGAGGAACTGGAGAAGCGCCCCAAGATAGACGTGCACACCTTCGACCTGATGCGCAAGATGGCCGAAAAAGGCCTGCCGATCAATCCGGTGACCGAACCGATACGCGGTACCGACCAGGCCAACGTGGTGCACAACTTCGACAACCGCTCCGGGCGCTATGTCATTCCGCACGACGAGCTGTTCCTCGGCCACTTCAACCATGTCGAGCGCAAGCATCGCCATGTCATCACGCTGGACGAGAAGACTGCCCTGGGCAATTTCGAGGAGCGCCTGAACCCATTGAGCGAGGCCGATGCGGTGGCCGAAGCCAAGCGCTGCATGAGCTGCGGCATGTGCTTTGAGTGCGACAACTGCGTAGTGTACTGCCCGCAGACTGCCGTCTATCGCGTGCCCAAGGCCAAGGCATCGGTCGGGCGCTATGTGGATACCGACTACGACAAGTGCATCGGCTGCCACATTTGCCACGACGTGTGCCCGACGGGGTATATCCAGATGGGGTTAGGTGAATAGGAACTGAATTTTAGCCACGGATCAACACGGATGAGCACGGATAAAAACTTGACGTCAAAAGGTTCTTCGCCGTTATCCGTGTTTCATCTGTGTTGATCAGTGGCTAATTATTGAAACCATGAAAACTATTCTGCTCATTTTATTGCTCGCCATGTCCCCCGCCTGGGCGGACTCTTTCGCGCCCAAGCTCGACATCGGCAAGGGTGGCCAGTGCGTGGAAGACCCGGTATTCATGCGCGCCAACCACATGAAGCTGATCATTCACCAGCGCGACGAAACGGTGCGCAAGGGAATGCGCGGCAGCAAATACAGCCTGGCCAACTGCGTGGATTGCCACGCCAGCAAGGAAAACAACAGCGTGCTGGGCAGCAACCGGAATTTCTGCCAGGGCTGCCACGCCTATGCCGCTGTCAAGATAGACTGTTTTGAATGTCACTCCAGCAAGCGCAAGGTTGCCGCCGTTGCAATCGCAAGTACGGAAATCGCCAACACACAGGTGGGTAAATGAGCAAGGTTAACCTCGACCGCAGGGATTTTTTGGGCAAGGCGTCGGCGGCCTTGGGTGGCCTGGCCATCGCCCCCGGCCTGATGCTGTTCGACTTCGCCCATGCCAGGCAGCCTGGTGAGCCGGTCTCGAGCAGCGTACGCTGGGGCATGCTGATCGACACCACACAGTGCGAAAGCGGATGCGACGATTGCGTCACCGCCTGCCGCAAGGAGAACGGCTGGCCGGAGCCCAAGGCGCCGACCGACGTGCAATGGATACGCAAGGTGGAGATCAAGCAGATTTCCACTGCAAAGCAAACTTCGCTGCCGATAATGTGCCAGCACTGCGCCAACCCGCCCTGCGTGGACGTGTGCCCGACCGCCGCCTCGTTCAAGCGCGCGGACGGCATCGTGCTGGTGGACAAGCACCGCTGCATCGGCTGCCGCTACTGCATGATGGCCTGCCCGTACAAGGCGCGTTCGTTCGTGCATGAACCCGTGCTCGACCATGATTCCGACATGCCGCGCGGCCAGGGCACGGTGGAAAGCTGTACGCTGTGCGTTCATCGCGTGGATCGCGGCGAGCAGCCCGCCTGCGTGGAAGCATGCGCCAAGGGTGGTCGCCGCGCCCTGGTATTCGGCGACCTGAACGATCCGAACAGCGAAATCTCACTGCGCATCC
>JBGPSQ010000145.1:0-7444 GCA_041490205.1 Gallionellaceae bacterium | reverse complement strand
GAGCCTTCAGTGGTGGTTAACAAAGTGCTGGAAGACAAGAGCAACAACTTTGGCTACAACGCGGCTACCAGCGAATATGGCGATATGCTGGTCATGGGTGTGGTTGACCCGACCAAGGTGACGCGCGTCGCATTGCAAAACGCGGCATCTATTGCAGGCCTGATGCTGACCACCGCATGTATGGTGGCCGAACTGCCGGAAGACAAGCCGGCAGGCGGCATGGGCGGCGGCGACATGGGCGGCATGGGTGGCATGGGCGGCATGATGTAATTCCGCTCAACCGGAATGATTGAGGCTTTGCCTCGGTCGCAACGCCCTGCCGGAAACGGCAGGGCGTTTTTCTTTGGCGCTGGCCATGCATGAGGCAGTTCTCGCCACTGCGATATTCAAGGCGTACGGGCTTCAGCGGCTGGTAGAATGAACCTGGCAGGAATGCGGATGCGGTTTGGCCCATATGGCCGGATTCAATCAATTGGCGGCACGGATAAGATGAAACAGATTATTTTTGCGATTACCCTGGCAGCGGCGTCTTTGACCTGCTGGGCTGGCGAGAAGCCCATTGAAATTCATGATCGGCTGGCGCCCCTGGCTGAGACCGGAAAGCCCAGGCCCGCCAAGCGGCTGGCACTGACACTCGATGCGTGCACGGGCAGATTCGACTATGACTTGATTGAATTCCTGATCGTCAACCGGATTCCAGCCACCATTTTCGCAACGAAAAAATGGCTCGACGAAAATCCCTTCGGCGTTTCCATCATCAAAAAACACTTGAACCTGTTTGATGTCGAAGACCATGGAGAAAATCACATACCGGCAGTGATCGGCAAAGGAAGAAAGGTGTATGGCATACCCGGGGAGCCGGATGTCGTTCATCTCCAGCGCGAGGTCATTGAGGGCGCGCGCGCGATAGAAGAGATTATCGGAGTCGCGCCGCACTGGTACAGGGGCGCCACGGCCGAGTACGACCCTCAGGCAATTGCAGAAATCGAAAGGCTGGGCTACAAAATTGCCGGTTTTTCGGTCAATGCGGATGTCGGGGCGACCTTGGACAGGGTGGCCATCGAGGAAAGGCTCAAACATGTGAAGACAGGGGATGTGATCATTGCGCACATGAACAGGCCGCAATCGGATACCGCCGAAGGGCTGTCCGTATCGCTCAAATATTTGCAGGGCAAGGGGTTTGTTTTCGTCCGGCTGGATCAGGTCGACTTGAAGGAAATTCCAAAAAAGTAGCGCAAGCCGGATATTCCATGTTATACGGCATTCCGGCATACAAATTTGACAGCTTTTTTATATGTTGCTACGATGCGCGGCTGCACTAAGTGGTCACCATGCGTTCTGAACAAGTCCGGCTGGCCGGGCTCCAAAGCGTAATAACAATAATCGGTGCCGCGGTTACCTACGTTATTGCCGCCCCATTGGCGGCTGAATCGGTCGCATATGGCGGTTATGCTGCCACGGCGGGCACGTTGTTTCTTGCCTGGCGGTTTGCGGCGGGTGGGCGTCAGGAACATCTTGGTGCGGAGCAGGTTCTGCGGCATGCATATCGCACGGCAATGGAACGGTTTGTGCTGGTTGCATGCTTGCTGGCAGTTGGATTTGGATTATTGAAGCTCGCGCCAATCTGGTTATTGGCGGGGTTTGTAAGTGGGCAGCTGGCTTGGCTGGCGGTTCCGGTGTGGATAAGATTGAAAAAATAAAATGGCAAACGAAACTGAAGCGCTGACATCATCGACAGAGCAGTTGACGTCGTCGGAATACATCATGCATCACCTGCAAAACCTGACATGCGGGTTGCAGGATGGCCATGTGCACTGTGCGCATAATGCTGAAGAAGCCAAAAATCTTGGTTTCTGGGCGCTCAACGTGGATACGTTGGCCGTGTCGTTCATCTTGGGCTTGATATTTCTCGTGCTGTTCCGCAGCGTGGCCAAAAAAGCGGCCGCCGGGGTGCCGGTGGGCGCGCAGAACTTTGTTGAGTGGGTGGTGGAATTCATCGACTCCAGCGTGCGCGGCTCCTTCACCGCCAAGAACAATATGGTCGCGCCCCTGGCGCTGACCGTCTTCGCGTGGATATTCATGATGAACTTCATGGACCTGATCCCCATCGATTTCATCCCCAAGATCACGGAAGCGATGGGCATCGGCCATTTCAAATCTGTCCCGACCACTGACCCCAATGCGACCTTTGGCATGGCGCTGGGCGTGTTTGTGCTGGTGCTGTACTACAGCGTCAAGATGAAGGGCCCTGGCGGCTTTTTTGCCGAGCTGGCCTTCCAGCCGTTCCCCAAGTTTATGTTCCTGTTCAACCTGCTGCTGGAAGGCGTCAACTTGATCGCCAAGCCGATCTCGCTGGCACTGCGTCTTTTCGGCAATATGTATGCGGGTGAAATGATCTTTATCCTGATCGCCCTGATGGGTGGTGCCTGGGCTGGAGCCTCGGTGGGCAACGCCACGTTATTCGGCTCGCAGATATTGCTGTCGCTGGGCTGGGGCATCTTCCACATCCTGATCGTGACACTGCAGGCATTCATTTTCATGACGCTGACCATCGTCTATCTGGACATGGCGCATCAGGAGCATCATTAAGATTTGGCAGTTTGATTAACGAGATTCAGTTTTAATATTTTTTAATAGGAGATTCAAGATGGAACACGCATTGCTGTTTATTGCCGGCGCACTGATGATGGGTTTGGGCGCGCTTGGCGCATCCGTCGGTATCGGCATCCTGGGCGGCCGCTTCCTGGAAGGCGCTGCTCGCCAGCCGGAACTGATCCCCATGCTGCGCACCCAATTCTTCATCGTGATGGGTCTGGTTGACGCGGTTCCGATGATTGCCGTCGGTATCGCGATGTACGTGCTGTTCGCGGTTGCCCCAGGTGCTGTTGCTCACTAATTTGGCAACCGTTGAAATCAACCAAGGAAAGGTTACAGCATGAACATTAATGCGACTATTATCGCCCAATTGGTCATGTTCATCCTGTTCGTCGCGTTCTGCATGAAGTTCATCTGGCCGCCCATCGTCGGCGCGCTGGAAGCACGCAGGAAGCAGATCGCCGACGGCCTGGCCGCGGCGGAGCGCGGCAAGCACGATATGGAACTGGCCGCCAAGCGCGCCGCGGAAGTATTGCGCGAAGCCAAGGACAAGGCGTCCGAGATCGTCGCCAACGCCGAAAAACGCGGTGTCGAGATCGTGGAAGAAGAAAAATCCAAGGCCAGACAGGAAGCCGACCGCATCATTACCGGCGCCAAGGCCGAGATCGAGCAGGAAGTTTTCCGCGCCAAGGAGCAGTTGCGCACGCAAGTGTCCGCTGTTGCATTGGCCGGTGCCGGCAAGATCCTGGGCCGCGAAATCGATGCCAAGGCACACAACGACCTGCTTGAGAAACTGGTTACGGAAATTTAATCGCCATGTCAGAAGCCATCACCACAGCGCGTCCCTATGCACAGGCTGCTTTTGACGAAGCGCAGAAGCAGAATGACCTGAAAGGCTGGTCAGGCATGATCTTGGCCGGGGCGGAAGCCGTCTCCAACCCGGAAGTGGCCATGCTAATCTCCAGCCCGCGCGCAACCGCAAAACAGGTCGAGGAAGTCATTCGCGCGCTGTGCGGCACCAAGGCCGGCTCCACGCAGGACAATTTCATCCGTCTGCTGGCAGAGAATCGCCGCCTCGTCATATTGCCGGAAATTGCCGCAATATACGAAGTGCTGCGCGCCGAGGCGGAGAAGTCGCTGGAAGTTACAGTATCTTCCGCCTTCGAGTTGAATGATGCGCAAAAGCAGAAAATTACCGCTGCGTTGACCAAACGCATGAATCGCAAAATTACCCTCAATTGCCAGACAGACAAGCAATTGCTGGGCGGAATCGTGATTCGCGCGGGCGACAAGGTAACAGACGGTTCAGTGCGCGCGCGCCTGGGGGAAATGGCAAACGCGCTTGCCTGATGGCAAGCCCTGGCCTGATAACAGAATTTATCGAAGATTAAGGAAAACCAGATGAAGCTCAACCCTTCTGAAATTAGCAATTTGATCCGCAGCCGCATCGAAAACTTCGAAGCGCTGACTCAGGCGCGCACCGAGGGTACCGTGGTCAGCGTTACCGACGGTATCGTACGTGTTCATGGTCTGTCCGACGTGATGCAGGGCGAGATGCTGGAATTTCCCGGCAACACCTTCGGCCTCGCGCTGAACCTGGAGCGCGATTCCGTGGGCGCAGTGGTGCTGGGCGAATACGAGCACATCACCGAAGGCGACACCGTCAAGTGCACGGGCCGCATCCTGGAAGTGCCGGTCGGCCCTGAGCTGCGCGGCCGCGTGGTGAATGCGCTGGGTCAGCCGATCGACGGCAAGGGCCCGATCAACGCCAAAATGACCGACAAGATCGAAAAGGTCGCTCCCGGCGTTATCGCGCGTAAATCCGTGGACCAGCCAGTGCAGACCGGCCTGAAATCCATCGACTCCATGGTGCCGATCGGCCGCGGCCAGCGCGAACTGATCATCGGCGACCGCCAGACCGGCAAGACTGCCGTGGCGGTTGACGCCATCATCAACCAGAAGGGTCAGAACATGACCTGTATCTACGTGGCGATCGGCCAAAAGGCCTCCACTATCGCCAACGTAGTGCGCAAACTGGAAGAGCACGGCGCGCTGGAATACACCATCATCGTGGCGGCTACCGCTTCCGACTCCGCCGCAATGCAGTTCCTGGCTCCCTATGCTGGCTGCACCATGGGCGAATACTTCCGCGACCGCGGCGAAGATGCACTGATCGTTTATGACGACCTGACCAAGCAAGCCTGGGCATATCGCCAGATATCCCTGCTGCTGCGCCGTCCGCCCGGCCGCGAAGCTTATCCCGGCGACGTGTTCTACCTGCACTCCCGCCTGCTGGAGCGCGCAGCCCGCGTGAATGCCGACTATGTCGAAGCCTTCACCAAGGGCGCAGTCAAGGGCAAGACCGGTTCGCTGACCGCGTTGCCGGTGATCGAAACCGCCGCCGGCGACGTGTCCGCATTCGTGCCGACCAACGTGATTTCCATCACCGACGGCCAGATATTCCTGGAAACCGACTTGTTCAACGCCGGTATCCGTCCCGCGATCAACGCCGGTATCTCGGTGTCTCGCGTCGGCGGCGCCGCGCAAACCAAGGTCATCAAGAAGCTGGGCGGCGGTGTCCGTCTGGCCCTGGCGCAGTACCGCGAACTCGCGGCCTTCGCGCAGTTTGCTTCCGACCTCGACGAATCCACCCGCAAGCAATTGGAACGCGGCCGCATGGTGATGGAGTTGATGAAACAACTGCAATACTCGCCGATGTCGGTGGCCGAAATGGCGGTGACGCTGTTTGCCGTGAACAAGGGTTATTTCGACGACGTGGAAGTCAAGAAAGCGCTGGCGTTCGAGTCGGCCCTGCATTCCTTCCTGAAGTCCAAGCACAAGGACCTCATGGGCGCGATCCAGGACAGCAAAGACCTGTCTGCCGACAATGAGAAGGTGCTGGCGGCGGCGATCGAAAATTTCAAAGAAACCGCAACTTACTAAGCCGGGGTTGAGACATGGCGGGCAGCAAGGAAATACGCGCGAAAATCAAGAGCGTTGAAAATACACGCAAGATTACGCGCGCCATGGAAATGGTCGCGGCATCGAAGATGCGCAAGGCACAAGACCGCATGCGCGCCGCCCGTCCCTACGCGGAAAAAATCCGCCAGGTCGCGGCGCACCTGTCGCGCGCCAATCCGGAATATCACCATCCGCTTCTGGAAAAACGCGAGAATGTCCGGAATGTCGGCATCATCGTCGTGACTTCCGACAAGGGCCTGTGCGGCGGCCTCAACACCAACATTCTGCGCCTGGCTGTCAACCGCATGAAGGATTGGGAAGGCGAGCACAAGGGTATTTCCGTGTGCGCCATCGGCAACAAGGGCTTCGGCTTCATGAACCGCATCGGCGCAAACATCAAGTCCCATTTCACCGGCCTGGGCGACACGCCGCATGTGGAAAAACTGGTTGGCGCGGTCAAGGTCATGCTGGACGCGTATGCAGCGGGCGAGATCGACGCGGTTTATATCAGCTTCAACCGCTTCATCAACACCATGAAGCAGGAGCCGGTGCTGGAGCAACTGCTGCCGCTGTCCGACAAGATGCTGGGTGAGCAAACAGCGCCCGCCAGCAAGTGGGATTATATTTACGAGCCGGATGCCAAGGTGGTGGTTGACGAACTGCTGGTGCGTTATATCGAGTCGCTGGTCTATCAGGCCGTGACCGAAAACATGGCTTCCGAACAGAGCGCGCGCATGGTGGCGATGAAAGCCGCTTCCGATAACGCCAAGAGCGTCATCGGCGAACTCAAGCTGGTTTACAACAAGGCGCGCCAGGCCGCGATCACCAAGGAAATTTCCGAGATCGTGGGCGGCGCAGCCGCGGTTTGATGCCGTGGCCAATACAGAATTGAATTAACTGGGGAACATCAAGATGAGTCAAGGAAAAATTGTTCAGTGTATCGGCGCCGTGGTGGACGTTGAATTCCCGCGTGACAGCATGCCCAAGGTTTATGACGCGCTGGTCGTGCAGGCAGACGCCACTTCCGTTGCGGAAAAGGGTTTGACCCTGGAAGTGCAACAGCAAGTGGGCGACGGCGTAGTGCGCACCATTGCGATGGGCTCTTCCGACGGCCTGCGCCGCGGCATGGCTGTCGTGAATACCGGCAACCCGATTATGGTGCCAGTTGGTCACGGCACATTGGGCCGCATCATGGACGTGCTGGGTCGCCCGATTGACGAGCAAGGCGAAGTTAAATGCGAAGAGCGCCGCTCGATTCACCAGAAGGCACCAAAATTCGACGAACTGTCCCCTTCCGTTGACCTGCTGGAAACCGGCATCAAGGTGATTGACCTGGTATGCCCGTTCGCCAAGGGCGGCAAGGTCGGCCTGTTCGGCGGCGCCGGCGTGGGCAAGACCGTGAACATGCTGGAACTGATCAACAACATCGCCAAGCAGCACAGCGGCCTGTCGGTGTTTGCCGGCGTGGGTGAGCGTACCCGCGAGGGCAACGACTTCTACCATGAAATGACCGACGCGGGCGTTATCAACAAGGAAGACCTGACAAAGTCCAAAGTGGCGATGGTGTTCGGCCAGATGAACGAGCCGCCCGGCGTGCGTTTGCGCGTGGGGCTTACCGGCCTCACAATGGCGGAGTATTTCCGCGATATCGGCGGGCAGGACGTCCTGCTCTTTATCGATAATATCTACCGCTATACTTTGGCGGGCATGGAGGTCTCGGCTTTGCTGGGACGTATGCCCTCGGCGGTAGGCTACCAGCCGACCCTCGCCACGGAAATGGGCGAGCTTCAGGAGCGTATCACCTCTACCAAGAAGGGCTCGATTACCTCCTTCCAGGCTATCTATGTCCCTGCGGACGACTATACCGACCCCGGTGTGGCGACCACCT
>JBGPSQ010000144.1:0-7469 GCA_041490205.1 Gallionellaceae bacterium | reverse complement strand
TCGGACTGGATGGAGCTGGAGAAACAGCGCGGCATTTCGGTGACCTCCTCGGTGATGCAGTTCCCCTACCGCGATTGCATGGTCAACCTGCTTGACACGCCCGGCCACGAGGACTTTTCCGAGGACACCTACCGCACCTTGACGGCAGTGGATTCGGCGGTGATGGTGATCGATTCGGTGAACGGCGTGGAAGCGCAGACCATCAAGCTGCTCAACGTGTGCCGCATGCGCAACACGCCCATCATCACCTTCATGAATAAGATGGACCGCGAGGTGCGCGACTCGCTGGATTTGCTGGACGAAGTGGAATCGGTACTGAATATCCAGTGCGCGCCGGTGACTTGGCCTATCGGCATGGGCAAGACCTTCCGTGGTGTATATCACTTGATCCGCGACGAGATCATGCTGTTCGAGGCGGGCGAGGAGCGCGACACGAAGGAATTCGAGATCATCAAAGGCATCAATAATCCGCGTCTGGCGGAGATGTTCCCGCTGGAGATCGAACAACTGAAGATGGAAGTCGAGTTGGTGAAGGGCGCTTCACATCCTTTCGACCTGCAACGTTTTCTCGACGGCAAGCAGACGCCGGTGTTCTTCGGCTCGGCGATTAACAACTTCGGCGTGCGCGAGATTTTGAATGCGCTGCTGGATTGGGCTCCTGCTCCCATCGAGCGCGATGCCACGGTGCGCAGCGTGAATCCGAATGAGCAAGCGTTCACCGGCTTCGTGTTCAAGATACAGGCCAACATGGACGCGAATCACCGCGACCGTATAGCTTTCCTGCGTGTATGTTCCGGGCATTTCGAGCGCGGGATGAAAATCAAGCATCTGCGCATCAACCGCGAGATTCGCGTTTCCAACGTGGTCACATTCATGGCTTCCAGCCGCGAGCAGGTGGAGGAGGCTTATGCGGGCGACATCATCGGCCTGCCCAACCACGGCAATATGCAAATCGGCGACAGTTTTTCAGAAGGCGAGGTGTTGCAGTTCACCGGCATCCCGTATTTCGCACCGGATTTTTTCCGCTCGGTGCGCATTCGCAATCCGATCAAGGTGAAGCAGCTGCACAAGGGCTTGCAGCAATTGGGCGAGGAGGGCGCGGTGCAGGTGTTCAAGCCGCTGGATGGCGGCGATTTGATTTTGGGCGCGGTCGGCATGCTCCAATTCGATGTGGTCGCCAGCCGCTTGCAGGGCGAATATGGCGTGGACGCGGTATTCGAGGGAACCAGCACCACCAGCGCGCGCTGGGTAACGTGCGACGACAAGAAAATACTCTCCGATTTCGAGAATGCGCTCTCGCACAACCTCTCTATTGATGCGGCGGGCAACCTGGCCTACCTTGCGCCGAACAGCGTGAACCTCAAGCTCACGCAGGAACGCTGGCCCAAGGTGGTGTTCCACACTACGCGCGAGCATGCCGTGAAGCTGTGATGCAGGAACTTGAATTCAAGTTGCGCGGCGAGTTCGTCGAGCTGAACCAGTTGCTCAAGCTCACTGGCGTGTGCGACAGCGGCGGCGCGGGCAAAGCGCTGGTGGCCGAGGGCGCGGTGTCGGTGGATGGGCAGGTTGAGCTGCGCAAGACCGCCAAGATACACGCCGGGCAGTTGGTGCGCCTGGGTGATGTGCAGATCCGGGTGGTCGCCTAGCCATGCTGTACATCGCGCATAACGTCATCATCCGGGACTGGGAAATCGAGCTCACCGCCGTGCGCGCGCAGGGCGCGGGCGGGCAGAACGTCAACAAGGTTTCCAGCGCGATTCACCTGCGCTTCGACATCAATACTTCTTCATTGCCGCAGGAATTCAAGCAGCGCCTGTTGCAGCTCAACGACCAGCGCATCACCAAGGACGGTGTGGTCATCATCAAGGCGCAGGAATTCCGCAACCAGGAAAAGAACCGCGACGAGGCGCTGCGGCGGCTGAAAATGCTGGTGCAGAGCATCGCGGTGCTGCCGAAGAAGCGTGTCGCCACCAAGCCCTCGCGCGGCGCACAGAAGAAACGCATGGAAAACAAGGCAAGGCGCGGTGCGGTGAAGGCGATGCGCGGGCGGGTGGAGGAATAATTCATGGCGGTCGGGGCAACCATCTTCAAGACGTTGTTGCAAATCGCCGACATGGAGCGCAACTATTACCAGGACCATGCGCTGACGCTAGCGCGCCATCCTTCCGAAACAGACGAGCGCATGATGGTGCGACTGTTGGCCTTTGCACTGCATGCGCACGAATACCTCGAGTTCGGCCAGGGCATGACCGAAGATGACGAAGCAGACCTGTGGCGCAAGGATTTGACTGGCGCGATCGAGCTATGGATAGACGTGGGGCTGCCCGATGAAAAGCTGATCCGCAAGGCTTGCGGGCGTGCCAATCAGGTGGTGGTTTACACCTATGGCGGCCGGGTGGCCGAGATGTGGTTTGCACAGAACAGCGGCCAGTTCGAGCGGCTCAAGAATCTCACCGTGATCAATTTGCCGCAGGAAAGCACTCGCGCGCTGGCCAAACTTGCGCAGCGCAACATGCAATTGCAATGCACCATACAGGATGGGCAGGTGTGGCTGAGCGATGGCAAGGAAAGCGTTGATGTTGAGCGGGTGACATTGAAAGGCATTGAAGCCAAGCGTTAGCCAAACCCGAAACCGGGCAATTGCAGTGCACAACACAGGGAAGCCAAGCGTGGCTGAACGATGGCAAGGAAAGCGTGCAGGTGGCGCGGGTGGTGCTCAAAGTGCCTGAGGAAATCAGGCGCGGGAAATAGATTACCCGGTTTTTTCTTTGTCTGCGGGTTGGCCCTTGCCGGCATTTTTTGCCAGCTTGCGCTGGTTTTTCTCTTCCTGTTTCTTCTTCCTGGCCAGTTCCTTTTGGCGCTTCTCGAATTGAAAGTTGGGTTGTGCCAATTTGACTTCTCTTTGTGTGCGGTGCCGAAAATTGCAGGGTGAAAAAGCCGGAGAATCCGGCATCTGGCGCCCCCGGACGAATCCGGGGGCTGTCTTGCTTAGGCTGGTTTCTTTCGTGCCATTTTGCTGTCATCCATATAGATGACAAAGGCTGGGACGATCAAAATTGCCAGATAAATATATTCTGCTATACCCACGGTAATCTCCTCTGAAGTTTAAAGAACATTCAGGGAATTCTTGACGCCTTCTTACCCAAAAATGGAATTCGGCAAAGCGTATATCGAGAACATTGAATTCCCGCCCCAGGAATGTTCTAAAAGACATTTCAGATACTCCCAAGGATGTTATACACCCTATTTTGTATATGGGTATGAATATCTAAGTCGCTTTCAGCGCTGGGCAAGGAGCATTGCCAACCAACATTGCGGGCAGGCAGTCGGTGGTTTACAACTCGAACACATGCCCGCGCTGCAGCGGCGCTGGGCGGAAGGCGGCGGCTACTTCGTTTATCTCGCGCAGGGTGTCATCTTCATGGCCGGCTTCCATGTGGACGATGTGCAGTCTCACCGGGTGTTGCAGCAGGTGCAGCCCCCGCGCCAATAATTCGGCGGTCATGTGTCCGGCGTGGGCGGCTGCAACATGGTTGGCATTCCGGAAAGTGGTCTCGATCAGCAGATGTTTCAGGTTGGGAATGCGGTTCAGCGCTTGCCAAAATTCCTCGTGCAATGTCGTGTCGCCGCTATACACCCAGCTGGCTTCGCCGCTGTCCACCCGGTAGCCGATGCAGGGGATGGCGTGCTTGGTGGGTAGCGCGGTGATTTTTCTGCCGTTCAATTCCACCGTCTCGCCTATCGCGATGGGGCGGAAGCGGAGATAGGGGTGCTCGGGGGAGGGGCGCACCGTGTAATCCGGCCAGAGTTCGCCATTTAGCATGTTGCGGCGGAGGGAGGAGATAGTCTCGTGCAGCGCATACACGGTGAGCGGGGCGCTGCGGAAGCCGCCGGCGGCATCGGCCAGCATCGGCAGCAGGCAGGTGTGATCGAGGTGCGCGTGTGTGAGAAATACCGTATCGATCGCGATAGCTTGCTCAAGGGTAAGGTCACCCGCGCCGGTACCGGCGTCTATCAGGATGTCGTCATCCACCCGGTAGCAGGTGGTGCGCAGGTTACCGGTGATGCTGCCGCTGCAGCCGAGTACGGTTACGCGCATGGGTTGTCCTTTCGGGCATGTCGGCGTAGAGTGCATTATGCGCGTTTGGACGCTTTCTGCAAGCATGGAATATGGCAACAAACAAGACGCCTGACAACGGCAGGCTGGACCGTGTGGTCACCGAAGCGAGGCGCAATGCGGAACTGCGCGAGCAGGGGTATCGCGAACAGGCACTCAAGCTGTTTCCATGGGTATGCACGCGTTGCGCGCGCACTTTTACACGCGAAAATTTGCAACAGTTGACGGTGCACCACAAGGATCACAACCACGACAACAACCCGCCTGATGGCAGCAACTGGGAGCTGTTATGCATCTACTGCCATGACAACGAGCATTCTCGCCATCTGGATTCGGCTGGACGCGCCGATGTGCGGAAGGTGCCGCCAGCCGCGACTTTTCAGCCGTTTGCCAATCTCAAAGAAGTGTTAAAAAAACGCTGAACGTCGTCCGGGCGCCACGCCTGCAAGGCGTGTGGTTAAAGATGAGGCAGGGGGATATTTGTCAGGGCAGCAGGGAGAGCAAATCTTCCGTGGGTGCGCCCCGCACTTTCGATGCAGCGGCCTTGCACGGTTCGCAACCGACAATTTCGCAATAGCGGTACATCTGGTTCAGTTTGCGCTCGGCATCCTCGCGATCCTTGCCTGCGATGGCAATCCGCTCGATGAATTGCCCGCTGCGCGTCTTGATGGAAAAAGCGAACTTTTGCATCTACACCCCTCCTATGGGTTCACTCTGGCGTTGGCATTGTTTTTTATTCCGGACCCAGATAAAAGCGATGTAGAGCGGAATCAGCATCTGCTGTCGCCGCCCGATCTCAATTTTTATACCGGCACCGGATTATTTTCCGATCTTGCGCCCCTTGCCATTAATAACCATATCACAGTGCTGGGAATTTGTCAGCACCCACTTTCGCCCGGATGAGCACGTTTATTGGATCGAGGCATCCCCGGTCCAGTTTGGGTTGGTAAATCAAAAATGGTACCATTGCCGGTATTTTGCACGGTGCCCGATGAAATCGGGATCATGCGGCGTTATTGAACGGAGAATGGAATGGCCGGACACAGCAAATGGGCGAACATCCAGCATCGCAAGGGACGACAGGATGCGAAGCGCGGGAAAATCTTTACCCGCCTGATCAAGGAAATCACCGTGGCGGCCAAACTGGGCGGGAGCGATCCGGATACTAACCCGCGCCTGCGCCTGGCGATGGAAAAGGCCTACGACAACAACATGCCCAAGGACAACGTCGAACGTGCGATCAAGCGCGGCGCGGGCGAGCTGGAAGGCGTGGATTACATGGAACTGCGCTATGAGGGCTATGGCATCAATGGTGCCGCGGTGATGGTGGACTGCCTCACCGACAACAAGACACGCACCGTGGCCGACGTGCGCCATGCCTTCACCAAATACGGCGGCAATCTGGGTACCGATGGTTCGGTGTCGTTCCTGTTCAAGCATTGCGGCCATATGGTTTTCGCGCCAGGCACCGACGAGAACGCGCTGATGGAAGTGGCGCTGGATGCGGGCGCAGAAGACATCATCAACAACGATGACGGCAGTATAGAAGTCATTACCGCTCCCCACGATTTTGTCGCGGTGAAGCAGCGCCTGGAAGCGGCAGGTTTCAAGCCGGAAATGGGCGAAGTCACCATGAAGGCGGAAAACGAAGTGACCTTTCAAGGCGAGGATGCGGCGAAAATGCAGAAACTGCTCGATGCGCTGGAAGACCTGGACGATGTGCAGGAAGTCTACACGACTGCCTCAATCGAGGACTGATGCGTATTCTAGGAATTGACCCTGGTTTGCGTATCACCGGGTTTGGTGTGCTCGACAAACAGGGCCAGCAGTTGGGCTATGTCGCCAGCGGCTGCATCAAGACGCCGGAGGGCGAATTGCCGGGGCGCTTGCAGGTCATACTGGAATCCCTGCGCGAGGTGATAGCCACACACCAGCCCCAGCACGTGGCGGTGGAAAAGGTATTCGTCAACGTCAACCCGCAATCCACCCTGCTGCTGGGGCAGGCGCGCGGTGCGGCCATTTGCGCGGCGGTGCTCGCCGGGCTTCCGGTGGCGGAGTACACTGCCTTGCAGGTGAAACAGGCGGTGGTCGGCAACGGCCACGCGAATAAGGAACAGGTGCAGGATATGGTGCAGCGCTTGCTCAAGCTGAATGGCACGCCCGGCGCTGACGCGGCGGATGCGCTGGCCTGCGCCATCTGCCATGCTCATGGCGGCATGGGGCTGGGTGCGCTGGCAACCAAGGGATTTCGCGTGCGCGGCGGCAGATTAGTGTGATACTCGCGTAGCGAGCCCTTGCCCCTTCTCCCTGGTGGGAGAGGGCCGGGGAGAAGGAGACGGCCCAATGCCCGTCGGTTTAAGGGGGAAGCATGATAGGAAGACTGGCAGGCGTGCTGCTGGAAAAAAATCCGCCGCAAATTCTGCTCGATGTGCAGGGTGTGGGGTATGAACTGGACGTGCCTATGAGCACGTTTTATAACCTGCCTGCGGTGCATGAAAAAGTGGTGCTGCATACCCATTTCATCGTGCGCGAGGATGCGCATCTGCTGTTCGGCTTCGGCACGCTGGACGAGCGCGCGGCTTTTCGCCAGTTGCTGAAAATAAGCGGTGTCGGCCCCAAGCTCGCGCTGTCAGTGCTTTCCGGTCTGAGCCTGTCCGACCTGGCCGCTGCCGTGGCGAACAAGGAAGCCGGGCGGCTGACCAAGATACCCGGCGTGGGCAAGAAGACGGCCGAGCGCCTGCTGCTGGAACTGCAAGGAAAATTCGCCGTAACCGCTCCCAGCGCCAAGGGCGCGGCTGCCCCGTCTTCCGGTGACGTGCTTAACGCGCTGCTGGCGCTGGGCTACAGCGAGAAGGAAGCGGACTGGGCGGCAAAACAACTGCCTGCCGATGTCAATGTATCGGATGGCATACGCCAGGCTCTTAAGCTTTTGTCAAAATCATGATGCCTCTTAGGCTATTATCCCAGACGTGACCCAGATACTCCGCGCATGATCCAGAACGACGACCTCAGCGCCGCGCGCATCATCTCTCCAGCGCCAGCTTCCCAGCAGGAAGAGGCGCTGGAGCGTGCGTTGCGCCCCAAGCTGCTGGATGAATATGTCGGGCAAGAAAAGATACGCGGCCAGCTTTCCATTTTCATCGAGGCTGCGCGCAAGAGAAAAGAGCCGCTCGACCACGTGCTGCTGTTCGGCCCGCCGGGGCTGGGCAAGACCACGCTTGCGCACATCATCGCGCGCGAGATGGGCGTGAACCTGCGCCATACCTCCGGCCCGGTGCTGGAGCGCGCGGGCGACCTGGCCGCGCTGCTCACCAACCTCGAACCGAATGACGTACTGTTCATAGACGAGATT
>JBGPSQ010000143.1:0-7581 GCA_041490205.1 Gallionellaceae bacterium | reverse complement strand
CGATCTGGTGCACCGGCAGGGTGCCGGAGCGGAAGCCGCGCTCGTGCCCGCCGCCGTGCATCTGCGCTTCCAGCCGGATGCGCGGCTTGCGCCGCACGTACAGCGCGCCGATTCCCTTGGGGCCGTAGGTCTTGTGCGCGGAGAAGCTCATCAGGTCAACGGGCAGGTTGTCTAGGTTGATGTCCACCTTGCCGGTGGCTTGCGCGGCGTCCACATGGAAGATCACGCCCTTTTCGCGGCACGCCGTGCCGAGGGCCGCGATGTCCTGGATCACGCCGATCTCGTTGTTCACCAGCATGACGGAAGCCAGCACGGTATCGGGGCGGATCGCCGCCTTGAATTTTTCGATGTCCACCAGGCCGTTTGCTTCCGGGTCGAGATAAGTCGCAGAGTAGCCTTCTCGCTCCAGTTCGCGCACGGTGTCGAGCACGGCCTTGTGCTCGGTCTTCACCGTGATGATGTGCTTGCCCTTGGATGAGTAGAAATGCGCCGCGCCCTTGATGGCGAGGTTGTTGGATTCGGTGGCCCCGGAAGTCCAGATGATTTCCTTGGGATCGCAGTGCACCAGCGCGGCCACTTCTGCGCGCGCTTCCTGCACCGCCTCTTCCGCCTGCCAGCCATAGGCATGCGAACGCGAGGCCGGGTTGCCGAAGTGCTCCGTCAGGCAGGGAATCATCTTTTGCGCCACGCGCGGATCTATCGGCGTGGTCGCTGCGTAGTCCAGATAGATCGGCATCGGTGTTTTCATGTTCTTGCCCGTATGGTTGATGTATTACCTAAAGCAAGGGATATGCCAATCAACTAATAACCTGTTTTAACTGACTATCGTTGTCAGCTATGGCGCACCATATTTGTCGTATTCGCGACAAAACAGACAGGGTGTCGAGCCTTTAACCATGTCTTGAGGCAGGGCAATCTTTTGAGGCACGCATATTGCTTATATCCAGGTATGAATTAACCGGAGCAGTGCAAGGTGCGAGTCTCAAAGAACAACATCCAACTGGTTACAGTGTACGAGGTGAGCAAGATACTCAACTCTTCGCTGGACCTGAACAAGACCATGCGCAGCGTGCTGAACGTGCTGTCCAGCCATTTGCAGATGCTGCGCGGCATGGTCGCGCTGGTGCAGGAGGACGGATTTCTCCAGATCATCGCCGCCACCGGCATGGAGCGGGAGGAAATCGCGCACGGGCGCTTTAAGCCGGGCGAAGGCGTGGTGGGCAACATCCTCAAGACCGGCGTACCGGCGGTGGTGCCGGACATTTCCAAGGAGGCGCTGTTCCTGAACCGCACCGGCTCGCGCAAGTCTGAAGCCACGACCGTCATTTCCTTCATCGGCGTGCCGATCAAGGTGGGGCGCGAATGCATCGGCGTGCTGAGTTTCGACCGCGAAAGCGGCAATGAGGAAAAAGAGCGCAATTTCGGCAATGACGTGCAATTCCTGACCATGGTCGCCAACCTGATCGGCCAAACGGTGCGTCTGCACCAAAAAGTGGCAGAGGACCGCGCCAATTTGTTGCAGGAAAAGTTCCGCCTGCAATCCGAATTGCATAATAAATATAGCCTGGAGAACGTGATCGGCCAGAGCAAGATCATGCAATCGGTATTTGCCGAGGTGCACCAAGTGGCCCCGTCCAAATCCACCGTTCTTTTGCGCGGCGAATCGGGCACGGGCAAGGAAGCCATTGCGCGCGCCATCCATTATTTATCGCCTCGAAAAGAAAAGCCGTTCATCAAGGTGAATTGCGCGGCATTGTCCGAGACGCTGCTGGAATCGGAGCTGTTCGGCCACGAGCGGGGTTCGTTCACCGGCGCTTCACAAGAACGAAAAGGCCGCTTCGAACTGGCGCACGGCGGCACATTGTTCCTGGATGAGATCGGCGATGTCTCGCCCGCCTTCCAGACCAAGCTGCTGCGCGTGCTGCAGGAGCGCGAATTCGAGCGCGTGGGCGGCAGCAAGACCATCAAGGTGGATGTGCGGCTGGTCGCCGCCACCAACCGCAACCTGGAAGAAGCCGTGGCCAAGGGCGAATTCCGAGAGGATCTGTATTACCGCATTAACGTGGTCGCCATTTTCCTGCCGCCATTGCGCGACAGGCGCGAGGACATTCACTTACTGGCGGAATATTTCCTGCAACAGTCGAATGAGGAAAGCGGCAGGAAACTGAAATTCTCGCCCGAAGTCATGCAGGTGTTGTGCAACTGCCGCTGGCCCGGCAACGTGCGCGAACTGGGCAATTGCATCGAGCGCATTGCAGCCATGACCCAGGGCAGCATCATCCGCAAGAAAGACATGCTGTGCGACAGCGACCGCTGCTTCTCTTCCGTGATGTGGCAGCAGCAGAGCAAGCATGGCGTTTTCCCCATCGTCCCGGCACCAGCCGAACGGACGGCAAGAGAAACCCAGCCCGCAAATGCCGACACTACTCCAGCCGAAACAGTTGAACCGGAGGATGAACTTGGCTCGCCGCAAAAACACCAGCTCATCGAAGCGCTGGAAAAATGCGGCTGGGTACAGGCCAAGGCCGCGCGCCTGCTGGGCATCACGCCGCGGCAGATCGGCTATGCCATTCTAAAATATGGCATCGATGTGAAACGTTATTGAGTTTTGGCTATTGAATTTTGATACAGAAATTATTGACATGAACACCGCAGCAAATGCATTACGCCTGCCCATACAATTGACACGTGAACATATCGAGCAGTTTACCCGGGAAGAAGACGGGCGAATTATCGGCAGATTCGGCAATATCAAGCTCGCTAGCGGGTTTCAGCCAATTTTCAGTCTGGCGCACCGGCGCGCGGTAGGCTTCGAAGCCCTGCTCAGGCCGCAGACTGCCGATGGAATCCCGCTTTCCCCGCTCGCCGTTTTCGACATGGCGCAGGATGAGGCAGACGGCGTTTTTCTCGACCGGCTGTGCCGGGTCATCCATGTGCGGAATTTCATGGCACAGGCCAATGACGTCAGTTGGTTGTTCCTGAACGTGGATCCTGCGGTTACGGTGTACGGAAAACAGCATGGCGCATTTTTTACCGAAATGCTGGATCGTTATCAAGTTTCCCCGCACCGTGTGGTCGTCGAAATCCTGGAGGGCCAAATCCGTGATGAGTCACTGTTGGTCAATGCGGCGGATTACTACAAGGAACTGGGCTGCCTGGTTGCCATCGACGACTTCGGAGCCGGGCATTCCAACTTCGAGCGTATCTGGCGCGTGAGGCCACACATCGTCAAGCTGGATCGGAGCATGATCTCGGAGGCCACGGCCAACCGCACGGTACGCAGGATACTCCCTAATCTGGTCAATCTTGTCCATGAGGCTGGCAGCATGGTTTTGATGGAGGGAATCGAAACCGAGGAAGAGGCCATGATCGCACTGGAATCCGATATCGACTTCGTGCAAGGTTTTTATTTTGCCAAGCCGGCAAGCAGCCTCCCTTCAATTACATATGCGCGGCCCCTTCTCGACGATCTTTGCGCAAAATTCAAGCTAGCCAACAAGAATATCTCCTCCTGCAGCAAGCATGAATTGCATGCGTATCTGGATGCCTTTCAGGTATTCGTCAAACAATTCAAGGCCGGAACCGGTGCGCTGAACGCTTGCCAGGGCTTTCTCGAACTCCCCCGGGCCGAGCGCTGCTATCTGCTCGACAAGAACGGGAGGCAATTGGGAGACAGTTTTGTCTCTCCCCGCTCTTCCTCGCTTTCCGATCCGAGATTCCATCCATTGGACGACAGCAGCGATGCAACCTGGGAGCGCCGCCATTATTTCCGCCGCGCAATTAAGCAGCCTGGCGAAATCCAGGCCAGCAGGCCTTACCTTTCCATTACAAACGGAAATATGTGCGTGACGCTCTCGGCTGCCGTATTCAACAAAAAAGAAATGCTCGTCCTGTGCGCCGACCTGAAGTGGAAAGATTAACGCCTGCATCT
This sequence comes from Gallionellaceae bacterium, assembly GCA_041490205.1. Lineage (GTDB taxonomy): Bacteria > Pseudomonadota > Gammaproteobacteria > Burkholderiales > Gallionellaceae > DATDDB01. The sequence continues at coordinate 3,650 of JBGPSQ010000143.1, read as the reverse complement.
TGTGCACCTGGCACGCAGGAGAAATACGGCTGGAAAATTGTGCGCACAATTTTCCCATTGCCATCAGGCATCCCATCCTAATATATTAGTATTTACTTATATATCGCCCATTCGGCCAGCACTTATGAAAAAGCAGTTCGACATCGCAACCGTCGATGCATTGCGCCTAACCCTGGACAGCCATCCGGTTTATGGGGCCGTACGAACGCTCGACGAACTGCGCCTGTTCATGCAGCACCATGTTTATTCAGTCTGGGATTTCATGTCGGTGGTGAAATACCTGCAACGGGAAATCGCCCCGGCAACCTACCCATGGCGGCCTCGCGGACTGCCTTCGGTGCGCTATTTCATCAACCAATTGGTGCTGGAGGAAGAATCCGACCAGGGCCTGCCGGATACTGAAGGCAACCCGACCTATGCCAGCCATTTCGAGCTCTACTGCGCGGCCATGCGCGAGATCGGCGCAGACCCGTCGCCGGTATTATGCTTCGTGGATACCGCTGCCACCCAAGGCATGGAATCCGCGCTGGCGCTGGATTTCGTGCCGGATGCCTCGCGCCGGTTCGTGTCCGGCACGTTCGAATTCCTCGCCAGCGGCAAACCGCATGTCGTGGCAGCGGCTTTCGCACTGGGGCGCGAACACATCATCCCCGGCATGTTCCGTTCCTTTCTAGGGCATATGGGAATCACCGAAAAAGACGCCCCCGCTTTTTATTATTACCTGAAGCGCCATATTTTCCTGGATGCCGATTTTCACGGCCCCATCTCCCTGCAACTGCTGAACGAATTGTGTGCTGGAGATGAAACTCGCTTGCGCGAAGCGGAAGCCGCAGCCTGCGCCGCAATCGAGGCGCGCATCCAGTTCTGGGATGGCGTACTGCGGAAGCTGGGTTAGAACGCCGACATTCCCCGATTCCCGGATTTGTAACAAACCATCCCGTGTAGTGTCTCGATAGTTACAACGCCCTTTCCCGCGCATGCATATCCACATGATATGCATGGTTTTTTTGTTTTGGCACGAGGCTTGCTCATGAATATGCCACAAACAATCGTGTATCCCATCGTCAAATTGAATTCGATGGGCGCTGTGGTATTGAAACACGGAATAGATGTGTAACTACATCAGGAGGATGGCAGCTTTTTACAAGCTATTTGCATTAAAACAACCGAACAGGAGTTGAATCATGCTCGACAGCGCGACGATGATGTTGCTTAGCAAAGTGAAGATTTTAGCAAAGCAATCAGGAATAAATATTGACCTCATCAAAATGAGCGAGGACAAGGATTATGCCGTGCTTACCCTGAAGGAACTGAGCAATTCGGACGACCCGGAGCTGGTAATGATCGTCATCAACCTGATGAACCAGTTCGGGATGATCAAGGCTCCGGTGGCAGCCGCCACAGTGGAATCTGAAGAGAAAAACTACAAGGAGCGCTATGTGGGCAAGCTACGTTAGATGCGCGTAGCAAATCGTCCACTGTGATGTAGCAAAGCCTACAGGCAATATGCACAGCAGCGTTGTCTTTTGATTCCACTTCATTTTTTTGTTGGCATGAGGATTGCTACCCTTATAGTTAACAAAACGCATGGAACTGAAATCAACATGGCACAACCATCGGCAGATTCATCTACGCTCAAACTGCTGAGCGGCATCAAGGTCGAAGTAGCCGCGCCATCCGGGTGCGGCACCTCGGGGGGTGCTGGCAAATCAAGCTGCGGTTCTACCGCCGGGCCTGCCGACATGCCGCCGGAAATCTGGGAGAAGGTGAAGAACCATCCCTGCTATTCCGAGGAGGCGCACCACCATTACGCGCGCATGCACGTGGCCGTCGCGCCTGCCTGCAACATCCAGTGCAATTACTGCAACCGCAAGTACGACTGCTCGAACGAATCGCGCCCCGGCGTGGTGTCGCAGAAACTGACGCCCGATCAGGCGGTGAAGAAGGTGCTGGCCGTCGCCAGCGAAATCCCGCAAATGACGGTGCTGGGCATCGCAGGTCCCGGCGATGCGCTGGCGAACCCGAAAAAGACTTTCGAGACCTTCCGCCAATTGCAGGAGAAGGCCCCGGACATCAAGCTGTGCCTGTCCACCAACGGGCTGGCGCTGCCGGACTATGTGGACGAAATCTGCAAGTACAACATAGACCACGTGACCATCACCATCAATATGGTCGATCCGGATGTGGGCGAGAAGATCTACCCGTGGATTTTCTACAACCACAAGCGCATTTATGGGCGCGAAGCGGCGCAAATCCTCACCGAGCGCCAGATGATGGGGCTGGAAATGCTGACCCAGCGCGGCGTATTGACCAAGGTGAACTCGGTGCTGATTCCCGGCATCAACGACAGCCACCTGATCGAGGTGAACAAGGCGGTGAAAGCGCGCGGCGCGTTCCTGCACAACATCATGCCGCTGATCTCCGAAGCGGAGCACGGCACGGTGTTCGGCCTTTCAGGCCAGCCCGGGCCTTCGGCGCAGGAGCTTAAAGAGGTTCAGGACGCCTGCATGGGCGGGGCCAACCTGATGCGCCATTGCCGCCAGTGCCGCGCAGACGCCGTGGGTCTGCTGGGCGAAGACCGCAGCAATGAATTCACGCTGGAGCAGGTGGAAAAGATGGACGTGGTCTACGACCTGGACAAACGCCGCGCCTACCAGCAGAAGGTGGAGGCGGAACGCACGGAGCAGGTTGCCGCCAAACAGGCTGCCCTGGCAGCGCAACAGGCTGACAACGGCATGAAAGTCCTGGTTGCCGTAGCGACCAAGGGGCAGGGCAAGGTCAATGAACACTTCGGCCATGCGCACGAATTCCAGATTTACGAAGTGTCGGCCACGGGCACCGCCTTCATCGGCCACCGCCGCGTGGATCACTATTGCCAGGGCGGCTGGGGGGAGGACGATGCGCTGCCCTCCATCGTCACCGCCATCAACGATTGCCACGCGGTGCTGGTTTCCAGGATCGGCGCCTGCCCGCGCGATGAATTGAAGGCAGCCGGAATCGAGCCGGTGGAAAAATATGCCCACGAGTTCATCGAGAAAGCCGCGCTTTCATGGTTCGCCGATTACCGCGAGCGCGTGTCGAAGGGCGAGATCATTCACCAGCCGCGCGGCGATGCCGCGATTCGCCAGGGGGCTTACCTGGCAGCGTAACGCCAGATTGAGCCACGGATTAACACTGATTGACACGGATGAATGACATTGGAAAGCGCGAAGAAAACAGTACCGGAAGTTTTTATCCGTGGTTATCAGTGTTCATCCGTGGCTAATTGCGATTTATATATTATTTTTTGAAAGGAGAATCACCATGGCATACAAAATCATATCTTCCTCATGCACCGGCTGTTCCGCCTGCGAACCGGAATGCCCCAACCAGGCCATCATCGAAAAGAACGGCACGTTCCTGATCAAGCCGGAGAAGTGCACCGAGTGCATCGGCCACTTCGACGAGGCGCAGTGCGTGGCCGCCTGCCCGGTGGACAAGACCGTCATCATAGACAACAGCTACCCCCGCTATGCAGCGGCCTAGGAGGCCAACATGAACATTAACATCACCCCCAAGGCTGAAGGCTTCATGCGCCGCATGATCCGTTTCAACGGCGGCGCGGTGGATGCCGGGTTTCGTCTGGTCGTCACGCCCGGCGGCTGCTCTGG
>JBGPSQ010000142.1:0-7614 GCA_041490205.1 Gallionellaceae bacterium | reverse complement strand
GCAACCACCACCACATCGGCGATGGCCGATACGGCTTGGGCAAGGCAAGCCAGACCGGGGGCAAAATAGCCATCGTCGTTGCTGATAAGAATCTGCATCTTATGGAATGATACGGCGGAATGCGTAATAATCAGCTTGTATTATAGCGGCCTTTCGCCAGGGCCGGAAACCTAATAGGCATCAACCTAATAGGCATCAACCTAATAGGCATCAACCTGATAGGTATCAATCTGAAAGCCCGGCAACCGGCTGGCAAAGATAAAGGAACTGAATTGGATTTTCTGCGCACCCTCTGGAAAGACACCCTGGGCTTCCTCGGCGACCCCCTGTTCAACATCGGCAAGACCGACATCACCTTGCTGCGCCTGGCCGGCTTGGTCGTCATCGGCGTGGTTCTCTGGTATGTTGCCGGGCTGGTGCGGCGCGCCATCATGCGGCTTGCGAGCAACAATACCGATCCCGGCGTGTACCTCCTGAGCCGCATCAGCGGCTATGTCTTCTGGATCCTCGGCGCCATCATCGGCCTCAACTACATGGGCTTTGAACTGTCCAGCTTCGCCTTCCTCGGCGGCGCGGTGGGCGTGGGCGTGGGCTTCGGCCTGCAGAACATATTCAACAACTTCGTTTCCGGCATCATCATCCTGTTCGAAAAAACCCTCAAGGTGGGCGACATCGTCGAACTCCAGTCCGGCGTCACCGGCAAGGTCACGGAAATCAACCTGCGCTATACCCGCATCACCACCGGCGACCTGATGGATATCCTGGTGCCCAACTCCGAATTCATCAGCGGGCGCGTATCCAACTGGACTTACGGCGAACCGGCGCGCCGCATCCACGTCCCCTTCAGCGTGGCATACGGCACGGACAAGGAACTGGTGCGCGAAACTGCGCTCTCGGCGGCACTAAACGTGCTAGGCACACTCAACGAAGGGGAGCGAAATACAGAAGTCTGGCTAGTCAACATGGGCGACAGCGCCCTGGAATTCGAACTGGTGGTGTGGGTCGGATTGGCCTCGCTCAGCCATCCAACCGCCGCGCGCAACCATTACCTGTGGGCGCTGGAAACAGAGCTGACCAAGCGCGGGATTGAAATGCCTTTCCCGCAGCGCGACCTGCACATCAAAAACACCAAGCTCACCGTGTCGGTGGAACGCTGAAAGCGGAGTGTATTCAGGAGCAGCAGGCAAACGCTAATTTCAGCAATGTGCAAAAGTGACATTACGAATTACGGGAACCGGACATCAAGATGTGTCCGTTTCCCTATCTACGAATGCGAAAAAGGCGGGATCAGGTCTACATATAGACACATGACGCAAAGAACCTACTACTTAGCTGGACCTGCCCCCGGCTTTTGATCGGGAACCGCACTACGTCCAGCATACCAGTCGTTTGAACTTGGCCTGAATAGCAGCACCAGAGCTGCAACCCGAAGAAGCAGTAGCAGTGGTTCAGCAAAAGCCAACATCGCAAGACCATGGGAGTCGTCCCTTGCCCAGGCGCCCACATTTGCCAAGACCGCGACGACGAGGAAAAGAAGACTAATCAGAAATAACCATCTGACCCAGCCGTACCCGCGGCCCAAAACAACGAGTAACAAGACACTCACGGGATAGCCCCAATAAGCCCTGACCCACCAGCTGACCGACTGGTTGGAAACAACTGCCCAATTACGCGCGGAAACTATCAACACGAGTGCAAGGCCAGCAACAAGCGCCACCCAAAGTAGGTACAGCGCCACCTTAGTCTCACGAGGCATCACCCCCAAGTTCCGTGTACTCATAGGCCTAACGACCCAAGCTCTGCGACCCGGCCCGCAGGACGCGTGGATTGCAACCGGAGCGCGATGGCCGGGTTCGCCGCAGCGGCATGGTTAGGTGTCATATCAGTAAGTTCCCGCTTTCACCACAGCATGCTCGTCAGGCACAACCGCAGAAATAACATCATCGGTGTCCTCAAGCCAAGGCGGATAAAGTCCAGCGGCTACTGGAATGCCACGCGACGCCTCAAGCTCCTCGCGCAACTCTGCGTGTGATTCACCCGCGCCATGATGAAACCACGACTGCTGTTCATACACACGTCTGACGGCCTCGACGACGAGATACTCTGAACCATCCGGGATGGCTCTCAAGCATCTGGCAATGAACTCGTCATCGACGATGCCTCGAAGCGCAAGTTGCGGCTGTCTGAACGCAATGATGCAGGTGAGCGGAGGCAGGGTTTGAATCCTATCGTCCAAACTCTGAAACGATGAAAAGAATTCGAAGTCCTTCGACCCTGCGGCGTGTGAATATCGGATGAGCACAAGAATCTCTGGCTGGCTGCGAAACCACAGCTCCAGTGTGCCGAGGAACGTCGGGTCAGTTGTGGGTGCGTAGCTCAAGCTAAAAGTCCGTTATTGACATACCGGAGCTCTACACCCAATGATTTGTCGCCCCAAAGCAGCCATCCGCCACGCTCAGCTACTTGCATTGACTGTATTCAACTCCATTGGTCACCAGGAAAACATTACCGTTACTGTTGCGCTTGATGCTTGTTTGCACCGGCGCCAGATTGCCGTTTCCCTCGGACATGTAAAGCTGGCCCTTGACAATTTTCCAGCGCCCGCCGCCACTGGAATTATTCTGGCTGGCATATGTCCCGCCAAAACCGCTCGAATAACCCTCGTTTTGACCGCCAGTGCTGTAAGTGCCATCGGGTCTCAATTGCACCCTTGATGAACTCGAATATCCGGTTTTTGCATTGTAAGAGAAAGAGCACCATGCGCTGGACAAAAGCAGGTCATTTGAGATTCCACCCGCCTGGCTGTTTCCGCTACCTGTATTGCCACCCGTTTGAACAGGCTTGCGGGTGTATACCGTCGGCTCGCCGTTCACTGTCACGGTAAGCTTGCCTTTTGAAAGCTTGTAGGGAACCGCGACCGCGACATCCGCCCCGGTTAGCAAAATCACGCCCTCTTTGACGGAGTACAGGTATCTCTGCCCATTGGAAATCAAAGTGCCATCCGCATTGAACGTGGCGGTTCCCGCCGCGCTGTACCAGGTGCCGTTCAGCGATGCCGCCGCCCCTTTCGACTTTGCTTTTCCACACGACATGCGTTCATCGTTAGCATGAGCTGGATACGGCATGTATATCAGCGCGGCCAGGATAATAATTATTATTCTCACTTTACACTCCTTCGTGACAATACTGTTGCTTCGCATTCTACAGGCCACATTCTTATCCAGTTCACGTAAAGTGCAAAAGCCAAACCACTATAATTTATGCAAGAGCGCCCTGCCGCTTACCTGATAAAATATGGTTTTGCGTTAACGATACGCGGCAATATATCTCAGAATTATGGATTTCCTCCCGATTTTCCTCAACATCAAAAAACAGCCCTGCCTCGTGGTGGGCGGCGGCGAGGTGGCGCTCCGCAAGGCGTCCGTACTGCTGGATGCCGGCGCAAAAGTCAAAGTCGTGGCGCCGGAACTGGCGGAGGGCTTCTCGGAACTGCCCGGCATTGAATATATCGCGGCACGTTTTGCGCCGCAGCACCTGGAAAATGCAACGCTGGCGATTGCCGCGACCAACGACCCCGCTGTCAATAAGCAGGTCTCGGAACTGGCCCAGGCACGTAACATCCCGGTGAACGTGGTGGATGCGCCGGAGCTTTGCAGCTTCATCATGCCCGCCATCCTCGACCGCTCGCCGATGATGGTGGCCTTCTCCAGCGGCGGCGCTTCGCCCGTGCTCACGCGCATGCTGCGCAGCAAGCTCGAGACGATGATTCCCGCGAACTACAGCCGCCTGGCCGCATTTGCCGAGCGCTTCCGGGAGAAGGTCAAGAAACACGTCACCATCCCGGCCAAGCGCCGCATTTTCTGGGAGAACGTATTCGACGGCATCGTCGCGGAAAAAGTGCTGACCGGCGACGAGGCCAGCGCGGAAAAGATGCTGCACCAGATGCTGGCGGACGAGGATAACATCAAGCGCGGCGAGGTGTACCTGGTGGGTGCAGGTCCCGGCGACCCCGACCTGCTCACCTTCCGCGCGCTGCGCCTGATGCAGAAAGCGGACGTGGTGGTATACGACAACCTGGTGGCCAAGCCCATCGTCGAAATGACGCGGCGCGACGCGCAGCGCATTTATGTCGGAAAGAAGCGCGCCGAGCACACCATGCCGCAGGAAGAAATCAACGAGTTGCTGGTGCGCCTGGCCAAGGAAGGCAAGCGCGTGCTGCGCCTGAAAGGCGGCGACCCGTTCATTTTCGGGCGCGGCGGCGAGGAGATCGAAACGCTGGCGGCGCAGGGTATTCCATTTCAAGTAGTGCCGGGCATCACCGCCGCCTCCGGCGTGGCTTCCTATGCGGGTATTCCGCTCACCCACCGCGATTACGCGCAGGTTTGCATGTTCGTCACCGGCCATCTCAAGGACGGCACGATGAACCTGGACTGGGAGCAGCTCGCGCGCCCCAGGCAGACCGTGGTGGTCTATATGGGGCTGCACGGGCTGGATAAGCTGTGCAGCAAGCTCATCGAGCATGGCCTGCCGGGTGACACGCCCATCGCCATCGTGCAGCAGGGCACTACCCGCCACCAGCGCGTGGTCACCGGCACCCTCACCGACCTGCCGCGCAACCCGCAGGTGGCCGAGTTGCATGCGCCGACGCTGATTATTATCGGCGGCGTGGTCAGTCTGCGGGATAAACTTTCCTGGTTCCATCCGGAGCAGCATTGACACCGGGGCAACCCCAATGAAGATTCCCCCAATGAATATATTGGGTTTCGCCGGCTACTCGGGCAGCGGCAAGACCACGCTGCTGGAAAAACTCATCCCGCTGCTGACGCAGCAGGGCCTGCGCGTCTCCGTGATAAAACACGCGCACCACAATTTCGACATAGACCGTCCCGGCAAGGACAGCTTTCGCCACCGCGAGGCGGGCGCGCACGAAGTAATGATCATCTCCGGCCACCGCTGGGCGCTGATGCATGAGCTGCGCAATGAGCCCGAGCCCAGCCTGGAGGAGCTCTGCACACGGATTTCGGCCTGCGACCTGCTGCTGGTGGAAGGATACAAGTTCTCCGCCATCCCCAAGCTGGAAGTGCACCGCAAGGAGACCGGCCACCCCCTGCTCCATCCGCACGACCCGCAGATCATCGCGGTGGTCACGGATGGCAAGGAAACCATGCCCGTTCCCACGCTTGACATTGACGCGCCCCGGCAAGTGGCAGACTATATCCTCAACTATTTTTCCCTGACCAAGCAATGAGGGGCAAGCGATGAAGATCAAGCTGCTCTATTTTGGCCGTCCGCGCGAAAACCTCAGACTCTCGAATGAGACCGCCGAGTTGCCCGCCGGGGTCGCCACCGTGGCCGACTTGCTGGCCTTGCTGCGCGCACGCGGCCCCGAGTGGGTTGGCGAGTTGGCCGAGAACCGCGTGCGTTGCGCGGTCAACCAGGAACTGGGCGCATTGTCTGCCCCGCTGCACGACGGCGATGAAGTTGCCATCTTCTCGCCCATCTCCGGCGGCTGACCCATCTCGCATAGCTAAAAATGAACATCTCCATCCAGACCGCCGACTTTGACCTTGCCGCCGAGCTTGCCGCCTTGCGCACGGGCCGCGCGCAAATTGGCGCGCTGGTAAGCTTCACCGGGCTGGTGCGCGATTTCAGCGAGAACGGCACTATCGGGAACATCTACCTGGAACACTATCCGGGCATGAGCGAGAAGGCGCTGGAGAAGATCATCATCGAGGCAAACGAACGCTGGCAGTTGCTGGGCGTGCGCGTCATCCACCGCGTTGGCGAACTGCACCCGAACGACCAGATCGTGCTGGTGGCCACCGCCTCGTCCCATCGTGCGGATGCCTTTGCCGCCTGCGAATTCATCATGGATTACCTGAAGACGTCCGCGCCCTTCTGGAAACGCGAGCAGACCGAGCAAGGCGCGAAATGGCTGGATACCAGGGAATCGGACGTAGAGCGCGCCAAACGCTGGGATAAACAGGAAGACACGCAATGACCAACCCCCTCACTCACTTCGACGGGCACGGCCAGGCCCATATGGTGGATGTCGCGGACAAGAGCGAGACCCAGCGCATCGCGCGCGCCTCGGGCCGTATCGCGATGACACCGGCCACCTTCGAGCTGATCGCTGCAGGCACAGCCAGCAAGGGAGATGTGCTGGGCGTGGCGCGCATCGCCGCAATTCAGGGCGCGAAGCGCACTTCGGAACTGATTCCGCTCTGTCACCCGATTCCGCTCACCCGCCTTGCTGTCGAATTCACGCTGGACAAGGAAAACAGCACGGTGGAATGCGTCGCCACGGCGGAAACCGTGGGACGCACCGGCGTGGAAATGGAGGCGCTCACCGCCGTCAGCGTCGCCCTGCTCACCATCTATGACATGTGCAAGGCAGCGGATCGCGGCATGGTGCTCGGAGAGATTCGCCTCCTGGAAAAGCTGGGCGGGCGCTCGGGGCATTGGCGGGTAGAGTGATCGCAAAACCCTGATTGCTTGACAGTCGGCGTGCAAGCATATACAAAAGACACAGGAATCTTCCCCAAGCGAGGTAAATCATGAGCAAACAGGTACAAGAAGCTTATATCGTCGCCGCCACGCGCACCCCGGTCGGCAAGGCGCCTCGCGGGATGTTCCGCAACACCCGCCCGGACGACCTGCTGGTGCATGCGCTACAGAGCGTGCTGGCGCAAGCGCCGTCCCTCGACCCAGCGAGCATCGGCGATGTCATCGTCGGCTGCGCCATGCCAGAGGCCGAGCAGGGAGTGAACGTAGCGCGCATCGCCCTGCTGCTGGCCGGGCTGCCTAATACGGTGCCGGGGCTGACCATCAACCGTTTCTGTTCTTCCGGCTTGCAGGCGGTGGCACTGGCAGCCGACCGCATCCGCCTCGGTGAGGCCGATGTGATGATCGCGGGGGGCATGGAAAGCATGAGCATGATCCCGATGATGGGCAACAAGGTGGCGTTCAACCCGGCCGTGTTCGAGGACGAGCATTACGGCATCGCCTACGGCATGGGACTGACGGCGGAAAAGGTGGCGGAAAAATGGCATGTCTCGCGCGATGCGCAGGATGCGTTTGCCCTGCAGAGTCACCAGCGCGCCATTGCGGCGATCAACAAGGGCGAATTCAAGGACGAGATCACGCCGTTCCGCATCGTCGAGCGCGTGCCGGACCTGGCAGGCCGCGCAGTGCGGGAAAATGCGCGCGAAGCGACGCAGGACGAAGGTCCGCGCGCCGACACTACGCTGGAAGCATTGGGTAAACTCAAGACCGTCTTTGCGCAAAAAGGCACGGTGACGGCGGGGAATAGCTCGCAAATGTCGGATGGAGCGGGTGCAGTGCTGCTGTGCTCGGAGTCCGCATTGAAGCGCTACAACCTCACACCCATCGGAAAATTCCTGGGCTACACAGTGGCGGGCGTGCCGCCGGAAATCATGGGCATCGGCCCGAAAGAAGCCATCCCGCGCGTGTTGAAGCAAGTAGGCTTGAACCTGAGCGACATGGACTGGATCGAGTTGAATGAAGCCTTTGCCGCACAATCGCTGGCGGTGATCCAGGACGTGGGCCTCGATCCCGCAAAAGTAAACCCGCTCGGCGGCGCGATTGCGCTCG
>JBGPSQ010000141.1:0-7626 GCA_041490205.1 Gallionellaceae bacterium | reverse complement strand
GTCATGCCCCAACCACCCCAGTCGCTGAAGCTGCCGCGCCCGACCAGGCACATCACCGCCGCGCCAAACACGCTGCCGTTGCCCATGCCGGTCGTCAAACCAGCGATGATTGTCAGCCAGAATGCCTTAGATGCCAATGACTTTTTCTGCATTTCTCCCCCTCCGTTTTTAACCAAGATTTGAAAGACTTAAATTGGAAACCGCACTACAAACCTTAAAGCGCTTTTGCAAGACCCTTTAATTCTTAAATCCCTGTAACAAACATCCCGACCCGCCCTGGCGCTTCTCGGCACCGTGGCTAGTCCGGAGCTAAATTCGCGTTATCATATGACTCCGCATAGAGCATTGTCAAGAACTAATCTGGGCGGAAGTTCAATAATAATATCCGAGTTATTTAGGTAGTTTTGTTCGCATCCGCGGCGAATCTTTTCCCTGACAAGGGGGCGGCAGCGTGACGTCACTTTACACTCCCGAAAAAAGATATAATTCTCAGCTTTGTATTATTACGCGCGCATAACCACTACAACCGATGCCTGCACACCTTGGGGCCCGGTTTTTTTGGCGTTAGCGCCAGGTCCATATCATTATGAATACCGGAAAACTGCCCTTCAGCATTTCTGCCCGCCAACAGGGCTTTATCGCCCTTGCGTTGTGGGCTGTCCTTACAACTCTTTTGCTGCGCCATGATGCTTACGGCCTTGATGAACTGGCCGCCAGGTCTCTGCTGCTTTCCTGGTCTATCGCAGACCAGGTTGCAAGTTCAGTATTCTCCTTCAGCATGCCTGATCTGCGCATCCTTCCCTTTTTGCCTGTCGGATTCCTTTGGACCGGGAGTGTTTTCGCGCCCAAGGTCTTGACCGTGTTGTTGCTGGCTCTGTCCGCCTGGCTGCTTTTTGGCTGGAAAAGCCGTGTTTCCGGCAACGAGAGCGCTTTGCTGGCAACTGGGTTGTTGCTCATTTCACCGCTCGCGCTGGCGCAAATTGACGCAATCTCGACCGGCGTTTATTTGCTGACGAGTATCGCGCTTGGCGCCTGGGTGGATGTGCAATGCCGCTCAAATCCCCGGCCTTTCAACGGCTGGTATTTCGCCCAACTCTTTGTTTGTGCTTTCAGCGTCAGCCTGCACCCTGCCGGATTGGCTTATCCGCTTGCGTTGCTTTGGTCCTGGCGCACCCTGCCACAAAGCTTGAAATACCAACGTTTTTTTCTGGCGGGCATCACATTTATAGTCCTGTTCATCTTGTTTTTGCGCATGGGATGGGGGGGTGTGTCCTGGTTGCAAAATCCCCTGAAAACGCTGGGAACCGTTTTTACCGGCTCGCCCCTGGATGATGCCGACCCCGTTCTGCAATGGTTGCCCGGCGGAGTCATGCTGGCACTAGCCGCTGCGGTAATACTGGCGCGATTCCATGAACTCTGGCAGGATCTTACAGGACGCACTCTGCTGCTAGGCTTGCTTATCGGCGCCTTCGTAGGCGATCAGGCTTGGGGACTGATTGCCCTGTGCCTGATTTTGTATTTTGGCATTCCCATGCTGCTGCGCCAGGCACAATCCCCTCAGGACGGCGGGTTCTTTAAACAACGCGGCTGGGTTTTGCTGGTTATCTTCATTTGCTCCACAATATTCATGCGGGCGGACAAAGCGTTTTATGAAATTGGCCAGCATGGCGTTCTTTCAGCCCAGGATGAACTGATCAAAACGCTAGCCGCGACGGCCGAAGCCGAACGCAAGGCCGCCGATGCGGATGAAGGCGATAAGAAGCATCCCCGTTTTATTGTCGCCAGCGAATGGCCGGGCCGCACCATGTTGGCCTGCAAGTGCGACACCTTCCCTCTCCCGCCCGTGGAGCGCGATCCCCAAACACAGCTTGCCAAGCTGCACAGCATTACTTACCTTCTATTTGACCCGAAGCGTACTGCCAACATTGACCTGGCACGCAACTTTTCATTGCTGGGGGGGCCGATCGAAACCATTTCGCTCCAGCCGGGCGGCGTATTGCTGCATGTCAAGGATGATGCCGACTCCAAACCGGAGGAAGGGGTCAAAAAATGAAAGAGCTGCTCAAGGAAGCGCCGGTTTATCTGGCAGTGGCGGTCAGCTCGTTGCTCATCATGTGCTTTTTTGTCCACGCGATGGTGGGCGGACTGGTGAGCGAACAGACCGAGTTTATACTGTATGTGGTGATATGCGTGATCGACTTGATCGCGATGGGCTTCATGGCGCGCGATGTGATACGACGCAGGAAAAACGCCACACGCGATAGGACTTAGCGCGCCCCCTGCTGCGCGCATCTTGATGCGCGACACCGCATCGGGTTTGCTGGATGAATTACTGCTGAAATTGATCCGGCATCAAAACTGTGCGACCCGGACAATCTGTTGTCAGCGGTCGCGGAGCGCTTTCTGTGCCGCCTGATAGGACTTGTCATCGGCGAACTGCCCCTTGTGGAATACAAACTGGAGTTGCTTACCGGTGCCATCCATGCCCGACAGGCCAAAGGTTTTCCCGGAATATTCCGGGTAGTAACGCATATCTTTCAATATTTCCACACGCTGGCCGCTGCGTAGCGCAAATCCGACCGTCTGCCCGCCTATTTCAATTGCAATGGGAGCGGAGGGTAGGATCATCAAGCGCGTTTTCAAAATGCGGTTGGCCCCCACGAACAGGAAGAAACAGCCCAGGAACAACAAACCGTAAGCGTATTCAAGCTGTTCGCTGAACCAAAAATTAGCCGACAAGCCCAACAGGGCCGTCACGGTTGGGACATACAGCAACAGATCCCATACCATGCCCCTCTTGTCCTGAATCAAGTCAAAGCGCTGCGCATTCATATGATCAACCTGCCGTGTTCGGTGCCTTGGTTTTCAGCACTTCCTGGATCGCTATTTCGAATTCGCCATATAGCATGCTGCCTGGGCGCTGGAATCGGACGATGCCCTTCTCGTCGATTATAAAGGTCCACGGATCGCCCTTGACCCGATAAGCAATGAAAGCCTCCGGGTTTTCATATTGATCCATGTGCAAGAACAGCACCTGCGTCTGGTATTTTTCCATCAGGGCTTTCAGGCGCTGCAATTGGCCGTCGCACACAGTGCAATGTCCGGGCGTGGCGAATTCCAGGACAATGGGCTTGCCCATCGCCAATGCCTTGTCCAGGGAATACTGGTACATCCTGGGATCCGGCTGGCGGTAGGTGGTGATCTTGCTCATGTCGCCGTGTACGTCCGCCAGCGTCTTGGTCGGCAAGCGCGGGGCTGCCTCGCCCTTTTTCAGCCCGCCGGCCAGGTTGTCGTCGCAGGCCGAAAAAGACAGGACAATTAAGCTGACAGCGATCAGGCGCAATATCAAGCTCATACTGCCTCGCGATCCCAACCCATGCTGGTTCGATACAAGTTGTATCCCCAAATGATATTTGCGGTCAGCACCAGGGTGCCGAACATACCCACCATACGCATCAGGTGGTTTACCAGGTCGGCCGCATCATCGCTCACATCATAGCTGGTGACCGAACCGGCAATACAGAAAAACACCACCATGCCGAGCAAGCCGAAATTGTGCATCCAGAAATGCACCTTCACCAGGCGCATGCTGTAGATGGGACGGCGCACCAGCCTTGGGACAACAAAATAAAGCGCGCCAAAGATTGCCATTTCCACCCAGCCCAGCAAATTGATATGTCCGTGCGCCAGCAAGATCAGGCGGCCATGCGGTGCGGTGTCAACGTAATGGCGAAAGGCGGAAATGCCGCCCATCAAGGCACCCCAGGAGAATCCGATGATGCTGTAAATGATGCACGCGTAGATGAACCACAAGGTGTATCGCTTGAAATCTTTGTCCTGTGCCCAAGGCTCATTTGTTTGTTGCACGGTGCCACTCCTCATTGATGTTCAGTTTTGGGCTGCTCAGTCTTTGGCTGGTCGGTTTTTGACTTTTCGGATTTTGCCGCCTCTTCGCGGACATCCTTATGTCCGGATTTCCAGCCTTCCGGCGCCCACTCTTTGACCATTTCGTCTATGAATCCGGATTTCCCCTCCGGCGGCAGGCGCGCAGCCGGCGAACCTTGCGTGGCGCGCAATTCAGACAGGAAAACGGCCAGTGCATGGCGGTCGGCTTCCGGCAGTTCCGCCACATTCTTGGCTGCCTTGTTCGGGCCGTGGTCTACCGTGCGCGTGCCATATGTCGCCTCGGGGTTTTTCAGGAAATCCATCAAGTATTGCAGGCTGCGCTTGGAACCTATGCCATCCAGGTCCAGCCCCATGTTGGTGCCATTGCGCACTGCCCGATGGCATGAAGTACATCCCTTGTAGCGGAATAAGGAAGAGCCGCGCAAGCCTTCCTCGGAAAAATCGTAATGGGTCGTGTTTTCATACATCGGCTTACTCATGTTCGCCCGGATGATTTCCATCCCGACAAAGCCTATGACCGCAAGAACACAGAGCAAAATAACCGCCCCGAACAGGATTTTTTCTCCTCGCTTCAAACCGCCCGATGCCATGCGCCACCACCCTCTGCTAAATCAAACCTACAAACTACAAGCCCCACGCCGAGATGGCGCAGGGCTTGCTCAAACATGTTGCCTATTGCTTACAACCTTCCCCGATATCCGGGGACCAACTCCCGTCAAACATTAATCCAGGGCAGGAGTCTGGTGGTTGCCTTGAGTTGTTGCATCGGCAGTAGCCAGGAACGCGGCGACGTTGTTGATGTCGTCGTCAGTCAGGTTCTTGGCAATTGCGCGCATCATGCCGGCCGGGTCATTCGCCCTGGAGCCATCACGCCAGCTCTTCAACTGGTTGACCAGGTAAACATAACGCTGACGGCCGACCATCGGGAACACGGGAGACACGCCGCGGCCATTGTAACCATGGCAAGACTGGCAAGCAGCAACCTTGTCCTTGACGCCAAACTTGACGATCACCTGGCCCAGATAGGGTTCGCCAACTTTGATGGCAGTGATGCCCTTCAGGTTAGAAAGCTCTTCGCCCTTCAGGGAGTGAACGTAGGCAGCAACGTCCTGACGCTCCTCTACGCTCAATGCCTTGGCGAAGCCTGGCATCACCAGTCCCACTGGGTTTGTTGGTACGCGCTTGTCGCCGGCGAAGTCCGTCAGTTGCTTGACGATGTAGGCAGTGCCTTGGCCCGCGAGCCTGGGAGCACCCATATCATCGCTACCCTGCCCCTTGTCTCCGTGGCAGCCTTGGCAAGGCTGAACTGCATCGCCTTTACCGGATTTAAATATTGATTCCCCTTTTTGCGCATTCCCCTCTGCTGCGAAACTCGCCCCGGCCACCAAAGCCGCTGCGACGCCACAGAGCAATGCAAACATATTCATAGACTTCCGCATTTCCCTCACCCCCACTGGTTCTTGAATTAAGAAATACATTCTCTCAAAACGGCCGACTGCACGACCGGAAACTTTTTAAGAATTCTTTTTAAGCAATGCCACGGACAACACCAAAAAGAAACCAAATATCACTGCATACATGGCGATCACTTGGCCGGTTGTTACTTCTGTTGTAAACATAATTACGCCTCCTCCGTTATTAACCCTCTGATTAAAAATCCGAAATTTTTTTCTGTTTTTACATCATTCAAATTCTATCACCACAATTATTTTCTGTGCAATAGCTTTATTGGCGTAGGGTCGTTGGCTTTCCCGCCCCCGGCTGCCATGTGGCGGTATGAAAGACGCGTATACACTTTGTACGTCCGTTAACCGGCTGTAAACAATGCCATTTCCATTGCCCGCCCTATTTACAGAGCAGTGCAGGGTAAAGGGGGCTGTTTTACAACCCCTTTAGGTTGCCTGGTCGGGGTGAGAGGATTCGAACCTCCGACTCCTGCGTCCCGAACGCAGTACTCTACCAGGCTGAGCTACACCCCGCATATTAAAACTGCCGCATTGCGGCAAAGCCCGCCAATTGTAGCAGGGATTCCTTGAATTTCGTATCCGGCAACGCAGAAATTGCCGCGCATGCCGATTCGGCTTCTTGTTGCGCCTGCCGACGGGTGTATTCCAGCGCGCCAGTCGCCTTGATCACCGCCAGCACGTCGGCGAAACGTGCGATGTCGCCTTCTTCAATCGCCGCGCGCACCACCGCGGCCTGGCGCGCATCGCCATGCTGCATGGCGTAAATCAGCGGCAGTGTCGGCTTGCCTTCCGCCAGATCGTCGCCCAGCTTCTTACCGGTTTCCTGCTCGTCTCCGGAATAATCCAGCACGTCATCCACCAATTGAAAGGCCGTCCCCAGGTGCATGCCGTACTTTGCTGCCGCCTGTTCCATCGCCTCCCCCGCCCCGGACAGAATCGCGCCCAGACTCATTGCCGCCTCAAATAACTTGGCGGTCTTGCAATGAATCACATGCAGGTAGTTTGCCGCGTCCACTTTGGCATCGTGGCAGTTGAGCAATTGCAGCACCTCGCCCTCGGCGATGGTGTTGGTGGCGTCCGCCAGAATCCGCATCACGCGCATGTCGCCCACCTCCACCATCATCTGGAAGGCGCGCGAATACAGGAAATCCCCAACCAGCACGCTCGCCGCATTTCCGAACAACGCGCTGGCCGTGGCACGCCCCCGGCGCATGTCGGATTCGTCCACCACATCGTCATGCAGCAGCGTGGCGGTATGGATGAATTCCACCACGGCGGCCAGGTTGTAGTGATGATGCCCAGAATAGCCGAATGCCTTGGCCGACAGCACCACCAATGCCGGGCGGATGCGCTTGCCGCCACTATTAATAATATACTCGCTCACCTGGTTGACCAACACGACATCGGAACGCAGGCGATCGCGAATCGCCGCATCCACCGCATCCATGTCGGCGGCAAGCAACTGCTTGAGTTGATCCAAAACCACTTTGACGCCCTGAAAGTTAAATGCCCCCGGCCAAACCGGAGGAAAACGGCTCGCATTGTCGCACGAAAATCATGCCCCACCCACTACAGGCCGCCGCCATATATATAGTCCCGTCAGCACTCCCAGCACGCACAGCGACGCAACGTAATGCAACGCAATCAGCGAATCCATCGGCAGCAACCTGCTCACCACGAACGGCGTCATCCCGCCGAAAATGGCATAGGCAACATTATAAGAGAACGATAGCCCGGAAAACCGCACCTCGGCGGGGAAGGCGCGCACCGCAATGCTGGGCACCACCCCGATCACGCCGACGCAAAATCCGCACAGCGCATACAACTCATTGATGCGCTCCGGCATCTGCGGCAACAACAAATAGAACATCGACGATGTTGCACCCAGCGCAACACAGCCCAGCGCCAACACGCGGCCCGGCCCAAAACGGTCGGCCAGTGCGCCGAACGAGATACAGCCCAGGCTCAGGAACAATGTTGCGATACTGCTCGCCGCCAGCGCAGTAGTGCGCGGGATATCATAAAGTTTTTGCACCAGATCGGGAGTCAACACGATCATCACCACAATCGCCGCGGAAAGCAGCCAGGTCAAAACCATGACCAGCACCACCGGCCCCTTGTGGTCGCGCACCACCCTCTTGAGCGGCATCTCGTCCGCCAGCTTCTGCGCCGCGTGCATCTCGCGAAACACCGGCGTCTCCTCCAAGTAGCGGCGCAGCCACACAGCCAGCAAGCCGAACAGCCCGCCGATGAT
>JBGPSQ010000140.1:0-7742 GCA_041490205.1 Gallionellaceae bacterium | reverse complement strand
GAACAATTTTTTCGCGATAAGAATTCGGATCGAACTCTTTCCAGAAGTCTTTGGGCGTTGGGTAAATTAGACTGGTTATGCCTGACTCGGCATCAAGGGGTGAATAGCAGAAGATGTATTGAAAGCTGTGAGGTTGATGAGCCGCCCAGTATTGAAGCAAAGCAACAACCGCCTGACTGAGCGTGAAGGCCCAGTCGGTTATGTAGATTAGGAGGCATATATTGGACGAAGCGGCCCCACGATACTTTTCGGACTTTCCGTCGATCTTGGCGAATACATATTCGGCGAAATCATATGGTCGATAAGAATTTGGGGCTTTATCGTATGAGCCACGGAGATTCTCAAGCGGGGCGATCTCCATTAGCTCGAGAAATTTTCTGCCTTCATTCGTTTCAACCGAAAAGTCAAAATCGTTCTGCGAGTTTTGCTTGTAGCCCGCAATTTTCAGGGGAAGCGCCCCACAGGTTCTGACAAATGATTTAACGATGAACTCCTCAACTTCCTCCTTCGTTCTTGGAAATTTGATCTGAATGAATTCAGCGCCGTTTCCAGAAACGCGCGTTGGGCCAATCGTTCCCGTTGGTTTTCGCGGCGGCTTGCTCATGGTATAGCCCAATAGGGTGGGCACACCGTGCCCACGCGGTTGCTGTGTCATTTCCGGAATGGCGAGCAATGCAGCGTGTTTGCTCGCCAAACCGTCAGATTCTCAATAGTAAGGGCGGGGGCGGGTAAAATCAACATTCGTCCCGCATGGGCACGATGTGCCCACCCTGACTGGTTCAGTTGATGACAAAAAGAATCGCCTGATTGTGTTTGGCGGCTCTCGCATAAAAATCTACAATTCGCTTGTAGTATTCAAGAAGATATTCCAGCGCTTCTTTGTCATCTCTTACCCAAATTTCTGGGTATATGTCAGCTTTTTGCATTGCCATTGGGTTGTATCTGGCAGCAAGTTTTTCCGGCGTTTCCTTCTTGAGCAGCACGGCCAACTCCTTCACCTCTTCAGCGGTGAAGTAATGCGCCGGGCCATATCCCTGGTCCTCACCAATCTCTTTTCCTCCAAGGATGATCTGGCCGATACCGGCTTCTGGTTTCGAGGCATTGCCGGTGAGGAGATAGTGAATTCCATGCCAAGACTTGTCGATGTCCAAGCTATGCGGCCCTTCTGTTTCGATAAAGGCTTCAAGTTTCCTGGGGTCCTTCTTTGCTTCTGCAATAGCTTTGGAATTTATGGCAAACAGAGTCATTCGCATGCCCGCATGCGCCACAGATGGTGCAAGAAGGCAGATAAGCAGCAGCGCTGTGGTGTTAAATAGTTTTCTCATGTGAACCTGACAGCCAAGCCAAGTAGAGTGGGCACACCGCGCACACGCGGTTGCTGTGTCATTTCCGGAATGGCGAGCAATGCAGCGTGTTTGCTCGCCAAGCCGTCAGCTCCTCAATAGTAAGGGCGGGTGCGGGGAAAATCAACATTCGTCCCGCGTGGGCACGGGGTGCCCACCCTGCTTGACTGTACGCCGAACCTTGCGCCGCCAAATCGAGAGGTAGATCAGCCACATCGGAGAGATAACCACATTGACCAGGAAGAATGTTTTCCACGCATCCGTTCCGCTGTCTCGAAGCGCGGTGGCCAGCGCAAATAGTTCCGCATAGACCAGCGGCCCAATAACAAACAGGATGAACCAGGTTGTCTTTACCCATGGCCTGTGTGAAGCACTGATGCTGGCTATGGCATGAGCTTCGTCTATAGAGGACTGAAATGCATCATTTGGTCGATATATGTACTGTGGCTCTTCCAGCGGCTCCGGCATTTCTGGTCTTTCAGTATTTACAGGCTGTGATTTGGGGGCAAGTTCATTGGGGCCTAGTTCAATAGTGGGAGCGTTTTCATTCTGCAGCTTGAAAACAACGTTACCAATTTTAATATTTTGATTCATGGAAATGGAATCTGGCTGGCTGATGTTGGGCTCCGGGACTGCGCGGGGGCTTACTTGCGCAGCCCTGCGGGTGCGCAGGCTTCTGCGTTTATAGAACCGAATAAGCACTGAAACAGCCCAGACCAGCAGTACGGCCGGTACGTCCTTGACTATAAGATCAGTAAGATCAGTGAGTCCATCATTCTTCAGCATGCCGTTGGTTACCTTGAACTGTACGCAAACAATAGCGAATGCGAAGGGGGTAACGAGTAGTGATACCAGAGCGGCCAACCAGGCACGCCGTATGAAATAAAAGGACGCGACTGCGATTGCGAACGATGTCGCAACAAAGATGAAGATACCAGGGGTGGCGAAATTCATTTTCATGGCCTACTAGTAGTTATTCACATGACAACCATGCTGGGTGAGCAAAGGTGAAGCGTTGCTCACTGTCCCTGAGGTTATGCGCCATCCGCGTGGGCAGGGGGACATCCTGCCTGGCTACAGGCTGTCCGCTCTGCAGGACGAACCTGAACTCCATGCAATTCCCGCAAAGCGGAACTTTGCCGATTATATTCCCAAATCCAATCACATCCCCACTGAGCACATCACTTCCGATTTGCGCGCGTAAGGTAAAATCCCGCCATCACCCATCACCGGAGAACCCCATGAAACTGCTCGGCAGCAGCACCAGCCCCTATGTGCGCAAGGTGCGCCTCGTTTTGCTGGAAAAGAACATCCCCCACACCTACCTGCTCGACCCGCCGCGCGAGCCGGGCAGCCTGGTGCCGCGCGTCAACCCTTTGGGGCGCATCCCCGCGCTCATTCTGGACGATGAGACCTGCGTGTTCGATTCGCCGGTGATCGCCGAATACGCCGACACGCTGAACGACGCCCCTATCCTCATCCCGCGTAGCGATGCGAAGGCGCGCATGCGGGTGAAGCGCTGGGAGGCGCTGGCGGACGGCATCATCGATTCCGCCGTGGTGGTGCGCACCGAGGGCCTGCGCCCCGCCGAGAAGCAGGACCCGGAAAACACCCAGCGCCACAACGATGCCATCAGCCGCGCGGTTGCCTTTGCCGCCGGTGAACTGGGGCAGCGCGAGTGGTGCGAAGGCAATGCCATTTCGCTGGCCGATCTGGCCTTGGTGAGCGCCCTGCTCTACCTGGACCTGCGCCAGGCCAGCCGCGATTGGCGCGGCGCGCATCCCAATCTTGCCGCCTGGTTTGCCCGCATCAGCGAACGGCCCAGTGTGAAGGCGGCGATTGCGGGGTGACGGGTGACGCGGTGCACGATACGGCACCAATCCCATTAAGCCAAGTAACCCCACCGCGTCATTCCCGCGCTACGTGTGTTGTTGGGGCTTTAGCCCCATACAACCACGGCGTCCCCCTTGCGGGGGAAAGCGGGAATCCAGTCAAAATATCCTCCCGGCGAAGCCGACAAGGTATTTTGTCCGCTACGCGGAGTGGTTTGATTGCTGGATTCCCGCCTGCGCGGGAATGACGGCGTTCCCTAGCTGGCTACCCCAATATTTGTTCAGCGATACGCCACCACGAACAGCCGCCGGAACGGGAACAGTATTTTCCGTCCCGCTGTGCCTGATATTCCTGCACGACACTTTCCGTGAGCAGCCGCATGAAGCGCTGCCGCTGCTCTTCCGTCTCCAGCGCCTCGAGGAACGGGCGCACAGCCGTGCCTGCGGTCCACTGGATGATCGCATCGTGATCCTGCATCACATGGTTATACTCTGTCTCCCAGATGTCCAGCCTGGCGGCGCGACCTGCCAGCAGGTCGTAATAAAACCCGGGGCGTTCCAGCGTGAAGCCCCGCCTGGCCGCGTCCATATGCTCAATCCATTCCGGCTCATCGGCCACATCCAGGATCAATTGGTGAATGCGCGAATACGCGCGCGAAGGAATCTGGAACGCCAGCACCCCGCCCGGCGCCGCCTGCTCGAACAGGCGGGGAATGAGCCGCGCATGATCCGGCACCCATTGCAGCGTCGCATTGGAAAACACCAAGTCATAGGGCGCTGATGCCTGCCACGCGCCCGCATCGACCAGTATCCATTCATGTTCCGGGTCGCTCAGCCGGGCCGCGCTAATCATCTCCGGCGAGCTATCCAGCCCGGCCACGCGCGCACTGGGCCAGCGCTGGCGCAGGATAGCCGTGCTGTTCCCCGGCCCGCAGCCCACGTCGATGATGCGCGCCGGATTCGCGAGATTCACGCGCGAAACAAGATCAATCGCGGGCTGCGTGCGCTCGCTGCCGAATTTCAGGTACAGGTTCACATCCCAGACGGGCATAGGGCCTCCATGTCTTTACCAAGCATAATCATGCGCGACAGACGGCTGTCCTGCAAGCGGCTGACCATCATGAATCACCGTCGCATCATTTGCCATCCGGCCTTTAACGGTGCATGATAATCGCCCTGACCTCTCCGCCATAAGACTCCGGGCGGGAATATGTGACTCTTTATCCAAAGGAGGCTCCGCATGAAAACACGCAGACTTGGGGCAAACGGCCCTGTCGTTTCCGCCATCGGCCTGGGCTGCATGGACATGAGCGATTTCTACGCCAACCGCGACGAGGCCGAATCCATCGCCACCATCCATCGCGCGATCGAGCTGGGCATCACGTTTTTCGATACGGCGGATATGTATGGGCCGCACACCAACGAGGAATTGCTGGGGCGCGCGATCAAAGGCAAACGCGACAAGCTTTTCATAGCGACCAAATTCGGCATCGTGCGCGACCGGGCCAACCCGGCGGTGCGCGGCATCAATGGCCGGCCTGACTATGTACGGGAGTGCGTGGAGGGCAGCCTCAGGCGCCTGGGGGTGGAGACGATAGACCTTTACTACCAACACCGCGTGGACCCTAACACACCCATCGAGCATACCGTGGAGGCGCTGGCCGAGCTGGTGCAGGCCGGGAAGGTGCGCTACATCGGTCTTTCGGAGGCATCGCCCCAGACTTTGGCGCGCGCGCACAAGGTGCACCCGATCACTGCTTTGCAGAGCGAATATTCATTATGGAGCCGCGATCCCGAGCAGGGGGCGCTGGCCGCCTGCCGCAAGCTGGGGGTGGGCTTCGTGCCCTACAGCCCGCTGGGGCGGGGATTTTTGACCGGGGCGATCACCAAGCCCGAGCAGTTCCCGGCGGACGATTTCCGCCGCAACAGCCCGCGCTTCCAGGGCGAGAATTTCGCCAAGAACCTGAGGCTGGTGGAGAAGGTGCGCGAGATTGCCGCCCGCAAGGGCTGCACACCGGGACAACTGGCGCTGGCCTGGGTGCTGGCGCAGGGCGAGGACATCGTGCCCATTCCCGGCACCAAGCATCGCAGCTTTCTTGAAGAAAACGCGCACGCGCTTGAGGTGCGGCTCAGCCGCGAAGAGATGGCGGAGATCGAGGCGATATTTCCAGTGGGCGCCGCAGCGGGAGAGCGCTACGCCGAGGCGGGAATGAGATCGCTGAATGGATAGCGCGCTGAACGGTCAGCGCGGCAGGGGGAGCAGAGGCTTTATCCGTCCACGCGGCACGGATACAGCGTGGACGCAAAGACGTGCCCCCAATTTGTGCGCACAGAACATAATTCCATCGCCAAAGGAGGCAGGATGAAACTCGTATCAGTTTTTCTTTTTATCATTCTGCTTTTTTTAGCGCCATTAGCCGGAAATTGCGCTTCGCAAACCGACACCCGAACTTCCAATGCGATCACAAAACTAAAAGCGTTGAAATCGGAAAATATCGAACTGTCCTCGATTGTGATTGAGGCTGGCCAGATAAAAATCGAAGGTTATGCAAGGGGCGCACGGTTTCTTTCAAACTATTTGCATACGATAGACGAGAGCGGGATTGGTTTAGCGCATGTGATGGAAATCATGGCTGAGAACCGTGATGGACGGCGCGACTTTCATTTCATACTATCGGTCGAGCCAAATGAAGAGAAAGTGGATGCGGCATCATCGGCCATGTTTGCAAATGCACCCAATACTCCGGAAGAATCCAGAAGTGTTTGGTTGACTCTAAATTCTAAAACGGCGGAGTGGAATTATATAAAGGTGTCGGATGACGCCAGCAAAGCCTTTTCAGGCATATATGGCGGCTTGAAATGGAATGATGGGAATCTGGCAAAATACTTTCAGGGGAAAACCACTGGGTACGTGACGCCCAAGTTTGAAGAGAAATTCACCGAGGAAGGAAAGGAGAAACTTTTGGTGCTGGGTTACATAACACCAGAGCCCATAGATAACTACTTTTGCCATGCTTGCGTCCCTCTTCTTGGCGGCGCGATCTTTCTAAAACAAGGATCTGGATGGGTAGCTGAAAGTGTAAACAAGATCATTGGATGGGGCGACCCTGTTGAAACCGGTCGTTTTGGCATTATTCTGATTGGCCCAAAAAAATATGCGGTCGCAATGTATATCGCCGATGCCCATCAGGGTTATGAAGATGCCAGGGTCAAAATTCTTGTTCCACACGATGGAAAGCTTGAGGTGGCGCTGAATGCTGGATATACGGAGAAACCCGGTGACGCAGCCTGCTCGAATGTTCCCATGTCCCCACAAAAAGTGGATGTCAGATTCGAACCGGGCAAGGATTCGGATTATTTTGACGCCCTGGTTCAGCTTCAGTTTAACGAGGGCACTTGTGAAAAGTTCATCCGCCAGGATAAAACAACCCGGTATCGATTTCACAATGGAAGGTATCAGCCCGTTTGATTTGCGCTGATGCACATGCAATGACCGCTGTGCAGCCTGGCCGGGGGCCGCGTGTTTCCGCCCACGCGGTACGGATACGGCATGGGCACAAGACGTGCCCGCCCCGCTTGGCTGGGCTGGAATTTAGAACGGCACGTGCAGGCTCGCGTCCACCCAGTCTGCTCTCAAGGTTATGCCCCTTACCAGGTTGCCATAATCCTTGTCGTCGCCCTTGATGTGGCTGGCCAGCCAGGTTTTCAGCATGAACAGCAGTTCCGCCGTGACATCTTCCCCGCCCTTGAAGCGCTCGCGGAAGCTGGCGATCCTTTTGATGAAGATCGCGTGGATGCGCTTGTGGGCCTTGACGTACTGGTAACCCGCCTTTGTCTGCAGCTCTTCCTCGAATTGGAAATGCGTGAGGGTGTAATCCACCAGCCCTTCCAGGACATAGTCGATATAGCCGATATTGCCGAGGCCGTGCGCTTTTTCCAGTTCGTTGATGAAATCAACGATGCGCTTGTGCTGCTCGTCTATGACCGGAATACCAAGTTCATACTCACGCATCCATTTCATTTTTTTATCCCTTGCTAGTCACATTTATATCATTCCGGATCAGCCGACCCGCTCTTCGTAATGCCTTTCGATGCCCTCCAGCGCACGGGCCAGGCGGCGCGGAAGCAGGGTGCGCGCCTGTGCGTAGTTTTGCGCGGTTTCGCCGTAAAACAGGCTGCCCAGATAGGACACGCTGAGCGCATTGCGCAATTCGCCCCCGCCGTTATCCAGGAGCGACGCCACGAAGGCGAAATGGCCGGATACTCCATCCCAGTCGCCCTTGTCGATGGCGTTGCGGCTGGCCATTTTCAGCACGCCCACTTCCAGGTGCAGGATGCCGAAATCGTTTTCGTCGATGAGCCCCGCCGCTTCGGGGAAATAAATCGCGAGGTAACAGGCAAAGCGGGATTTCGGGGCGTTCGGGGAAGGGGGAAGGCAACGAATCTTGTGCAGGTCGCGAAAGGCGTGGTAATCGAGCTGAAGCCTGGGTATGACAAGCGCAGCGCCATTCCTGGAGGACGCCCTCCTTGGTGCCAGGTGGAACCCGGCCTGCGCCTGGTGTATTTC
>JBGPSQ010000139.1:0-7920 GCA_041490205.1 Gallionellaceae bacterium | reverse complement strand
GAACAGTATCTTCGCGCACAGGGAAACTGAAACACGCCATGTAGCCCGCGGAAGCCCCGCAGGGGTATTCCGCCAATATATAAACATCCGGTGGAACCGCAAGCGTTCTGCCCTACCGGGCTTCAACGACATATTCCGCCGCCACCTGACGAGGCGTATACTGGACAACATCAATTCCTATCGGGAGACAAAAATGCCTCGGAATTTGATGCTCATCGTGATTGTTGCCTTGCTCGGTATTGCTACCAATGCCGATGCGCAACCGGCGCCCGCCCCCACGCGCGGCGAGTTGCTGTACACAAACCATTGCGTCGCCTGCCACAATTCTTATGTGCATTGGCGCGACAAGCGGCTCGCCAAGAATTGGAAGCTGCTCCAGGCGGAGGTCAGGCGCTGGCAGAATTACTCTGAGCTGAGGTGGAGCAATGACGACGTCATGGCAGTGGCGCGCTACCTGAATACACTCTACTATCACTATCCCATCACGGACTGAACGGAAGTTCAAATGCGGCAAGTTGGGGTTGGCCCAGCCTGCCGGGTTTCCCGCATTCATGCGCTTCGCGGCGAATTATCAGGCGCCACGAGCGGCAATTGCGCACAGTGGGGGATGGTGGCACTATAGCCATAACTTGCACGGCAAGTATCACCGGAAAGGAGTTCCAAATGGGCCACCATAAGGTAAAAAGGAATGAATTTCGTCTGGAAAACGGCGCAAAGGTAAGCATCGAATACTGGGTGAACGCGACCAAGATTTACGTGGCGGCGTTCGATACGGCGGGGCACCAAATTTCGCGGGCCGCCTATCATGCCGATGTGGAGGATGCCGCCGAGCTCAGCCCCGAATTGCAGGAATCATTGGTCGGCAGCCTGGCCAACGCGCTGGAATACGAACTCATCAACCACCCCGAACTCAGCATCCGCTCCAGATAGGACAAAACGCATGTCCACCTTGCCTGAACTCAATGAACTGGAACGCATACTGGAGCTTGGCAAGGGGCATTTTGACGCGCGTGTTGAATGCGAAGTCAGCGTAAAAAATAAACGTTTCCCGGTATACCGCGTCACTTTGGGCAACCCCGATCCCAAGCTGCCCGCTATCGGGTTTTTCGGCGGAATCCATGGCCTGGAGCGCATCGGTACGCAAGTGTTGCTCTATTTCCTGCGCAGCATGCTCACCCGCCTGGAATGGGACAATTCCCTGCACCGCTTGCTGCAGGACGTGCGGCTGGTATTCATGCCGCTGATGAATCCCGGCGGCATGTGGCTCTCGACACGCAGCAATGCGAACGGCGTGGACCTGATGCGCAACGCGCCGGTGGAAGCGAGCGAACGGGTGCCTTTCCTGCTGGGCGGGCAACGCATCAGCTCTCGTCTGCCCTGGTATCGGGGGACGCAGGGAGACGAGATGGAGGGCGAAAACCAGGCGCTTTGCCGCATCGTGAAAGAGGAATTGCTGGGGCGTTCGTTCAGTATTGCCCTGGATTGCCATTCCGGTTTTGGCTTGCGCGACCGCATCTGGTTTCCCTATGCGCATACCGTGAACCCGATTGCGCACCTGAGCGATATCCTGGCGCTGGAAGAGTTGTTCCAGAAAACCCACCCCACCGCGCGCTACCTGTTTGAACCGCAAAGCCTGAATTACCTCACGCATGGCGACGTGTGGGATTATCTTTACCAGCAATCGCAGCAAGAAGCGGGCAAGGTGTTCTTGCCGCTGACGCTGGAGATGGGCTCATGGCTATGGGTGAAAAAACGTCCCCTGCAATTGCTCTCGCTTCAAGGATTGTTCAATCCTTCCGTCGAACACCGTATGCACCGGGTGATGCGCAGGCATACCGTCTGGCTGGATTTTCTGATGCGCGCCGCATCGAGCTACGGCAATTGGCAGGTTAAAGGCCCGCACCGCAGCCGCCTGCAGGAACGCGCCATCGCGCGCTGGTACACTAGGCGATGACCACTTGGGTGCTGTTGCGCGGCTTGATGCGCGAGTCGCGCCACTGGGGCGAGTTTCCGCTGCTGTTCAAGAACACCGTGGAAGCGCAACAGGTTCTGACACTGGATTTCCCCGGCAACGGCAAGCTGCATGCCCAGGCCAGCCCCACCCGCGTGCCGGACATGGCGGAGTATTGCCATGCGCAACTCAGGCAACTCGGCTACCCGCCGCCTTACCGCGTGCTGGCCCTGTCATTGGGGGCCATGGTCGCGTTGGCATGGAGCGAGCTGCATCCTGCGGACATTGAAAAAATGGTATTGATCGATACCAGCCTGGCGCCCTACAGCCCCTTTTACCAGCGGCTCTTCCCAGGAAATTATCCCGCATTGGTTCGCCGCCTGCTCTTCGGCTCGGCAACCCAGCGCGAAAACCTGATATTGCAACTCACCAGCAGACTGCAAAACCAGCCCGAACTCAGGGAGGCCATATTGGGGCAGTGGACAGCCTATGCCAGTGAATATCCCGTCACGCGCGCCAATATGCTGCGCCAACTGTGGGCTGCGGCCAGCTATCGCCCTTCACTGTCCGCTCCAGCCAACCCCGTTTTGCTGCTCGCCGCGCAGCAAGACCAACTGGTGAACGCAAATTGCTCGCTCTCACTGGCACAACACTGGCGCTGCCCTTTGCGTGTGCACCCCACCGCAGGACATGACATACCCCTGGACGACGGCCTATGGGTGGCCCAACAAATCAGGGAGTGGCTGAACTAGCAAACGCAGGTTCGACAGGATGAAATAAAGCCCAACATTTTCTGACGATAACGTGCCGGGATGAATAATATTGTGGCTGGCAAATAACGCGAACGATGCGGTTCGTTCCTCACCGTATCTACGGTACTAACCCGACCTACGGAACTCACGTAACCAGTACACAACCAGGCAAAACCTAAGAGAGCCAACAACATGCCATACGTAAATATCCAAATCACCAAAGGTGCCACAAGAGAGCAGAAAGCTCAACTGGTTAAGGACGTAACCGATTCACTTGTGCGCGTACTTGGCAAGAAACCGGAGCACACGCATGTAGTTATTCAGGAAATAAATGAGGAGAACTGGGGGTTTTCAGGTCTGCTGACTGATGAATGGAAAAAACTAAAGTAACCGCTCAACACCCATGCCGTTCTTCAAGCTTGATCTTTCATTTTGATCATCGCAGAATGCAGCATTGAAAGTGTTTTTCTACAGCCTCGTAATACTGATGAAAGTTCTTTTCTTTCGCGTAGGCAACCAAAGGAGGATGACATGTCAGAAAGCGTTTACAAGGTAATCGAACTGATCGGCACGAGCCACGAATCGTGGGAGAAGGCCGCAGCCGCGGCGATAAGCACGGCGTCCGAATCGCTGAGAGACCTGCGGGTGGCAGAGGTGACGCAGATGGATGTGACCATCAAGGATGGAAAAGTGGAAACGTACCGGACCAAGGTCAAGGTTTCATTCAAGTACGAACCCCGGTAGCCATGCTGGGTGGGCACAGTGTGCCCACCCAGCCCCGGAAGAATCAACCCAGGGCGGCTTTAACCATCACGGCCAGCGGTGTTGTGGGCCTTCCGATCAACTTGCTCAACTGGTGCCCGTCGTCGAACAGACCTCCCTTGGAGGCGCCCACATCGGAATCGGCCAGCAATGCAGCGATGGGTTCGGGCAAGCCTGCGCCCAGCAGGGCGGCCTTGAATTCGGCCTCCGGCAGGTTGCGGTATGCCACGGCCTTGCCAGATGCTCGCGCGATTTCCGCTGCCAGCTCGGTCAGCGTGTAAGCGCTATCCCCCGCCAACTCGTATATCTTGCCTGCCTGGTTGCTGCCGGTGAGCACGGCTGCGGCGGCCGCCGCATAGTCGGCGCGGGCGGCGGATGCAATGCGGCCTTCTCCTGCGCTGCCCATCAGCACACCGTATTGCAGGGCCGGGGGAACGCTGGCGAGGTAGTTTTCGGTGTACCAGCCGTTGCGCAACAGCACATGCGGCAGGCCGGATGCCTTCAGCGCGGCCTCGGTCGCGAGGTGCTCGGCGGCCAGCCCCAGCGGGGAGGTGTCGGCGTGCAGGATGCTGGTGTAAGCCACCTCGCCGACCCCGGCACGCTTGGCGGCATCAATCGCGTTGCGGTGCTGCTTCTCGCGCTGCCCCACTTCGCTGGATGAGATCAACAATAACTTGTCGGCACCGCGAAAGGCGGCTTCGAGCGTGACTGGCTGGGTATAGTCGGCCACGCGCACCTGCACGCCGCGCGCGGCCAGGTCGGCGACCTTGGCCGGGTTGCGCACGGCGGCGGCTATTTGGCCTGCGGGGAGTTTCTGCAGCAGGTTTTCAATGACAAGGCGGCCCAGTTGGCCGGAAGCTCCGGTAACGACGATCATGGCAAAACTCCTTTATTTGTGTTGTAACAAGTGGCAGAATAGCAGCCATGCAAACTTTTTGTAAGTACGCACCTAAAGGTAAGTGTGATGCGAATAAACTTCAAAGACAAATCAGGCAAGACCGCGTCCTTGTCCGGCAAGATGCTGCGCGGCGATGTGCTGTCGGACAAATGCCCCTCGCGCGAAGTACTCAAGCACGTCACCAGCCGCTGGGGCGTGCTGGTGCTGGTGGCCCTGCTGGACGGCACGCACCGCTTCAGCGACCTGCGCAGAAAGGTCAATGGCGTGAGCGAGAAGATGCTCGCCCAGACCCTGCAATGGCTGGAAAGCGACGGCTTCGTTAAGCGCGTATCTTACCCGGTCGTCCCCCCGCATGTGGAATACAGCCTGACCCCGCTGGGCAAGGATGTCGGCAAGCGCGTGAAGACGCTGGCGGATTGGATCGAAATCAACCTGGGACAAATCCTGGAGGCCAGACGCGCCTGAACCGGGAAGAACCAAGCGGTAGAGATCATGGGCGCATACAAGTGGTGCGCAACATCGCCATCATGCTTATTGTTGGTGCATAAATTCTTCACTACGATCCGTGAGCATTACAACCTTATGTTTTAACAATAAATAGCTTGTGGCACGCAACCTGCTTAAGTAATGGCATGGGTAAATTTGTTTCGCATTACTGAAGGAGGGCGTCATAATGAAAAGCAAGCTGCTTGGCTCGTTTATCTTTAAGGCTATTTCATGGGCAAAGACGATGGAGCGTATCCCAATGATGTACTTCGGCCCGTTCTTGAGCGGCCTGTTTTCGTAATGGCCGCAAAGGGAATATTCAGGTTCCTGCTGATCGTGGGGGCGGCGCTGTCCATGACGGCGGCGTTTGCCGACGCGCCGCAAGATTCAAACATTGATGTAAAGGTGCAAATCAACGGGGACAACGTGACCATAGACCTGAGCGTGGTTGTCCCGGCCACTCGCCAGCAGGTTTGGGCCGTGCTCACCGATTTCGAACACATGTCCGGCTTTGTCTCCAACCTGAAGGAAAGCAAAGTATTAAGCACTTCCGGTTCCATGCTGAAAATATACCAGCGCGGCGCGGCGAGCTACGCGCTGATCGACTTCCCATTCGAGTCAACCCGGGAAATAACGTTAACCGCCTTCGATAAAATCCAGTCGCACATGGTCAGCGGCAACATGAGCAAGATGGAAGGCGTTACGCAGCTAATGGATGAAGGCGGCGGCACCCGCATCGTTTACCACGCTGATAGCATCCCGGGGCATTGGCTGCCCCCGTTTGGCGCAAAGGGTTTCATCGAACATGAAACCCGGGCCCAGTTCCTGCAAATGCGCGATGAAATATTAAGAAGAAAATCCTCAGCGGTTGCCCGCAACAACTGATCTGCATAGAGCAAGCGCAGCTTGGTATGCATAACGCATAGCCAGCACCGGATGAAACACAGCCCGCGTTTTCAGGCGATAATGCGGCGGATTGGATAACATTGCACTTTGCAAAAGCAATTCCAACCCGCCCCATACACTCTTGCCCGGGAAAAAATGCGCTCCATCCACCTGACCTGCGTATTGCTAGTTTCCTTGCTCTTATCCGGCTGCGACCAAACCAGCATGATGGACAAGATGATCCCGCCCGAGGACGAGGCGACTGCAAAAAACTACATCAGCCTGCTGCGGGACAATAAATTCGAATTGATCGAAAAGGACTTGGATCCCAGCCTCAAGGCAGCCAATATTCGCCAAACCCTGGCCGGCATGGCGGCGCTTATTCCGGCGCAACAGCCCTTATCGGTCAAGGTGGTGGGACTGCATGTCTCGCATTTCTCATCGAACGGAAAATCCTCCACCAATACCAACATCACCTTTGAATATCAGTTTCCCGGACAGTGGCTGTTGGCGAATGTCGCCACACAAAAGAAAGACGGCGGACTCTTAATCGTAGGATTCAACGTCACCCCCATCCCGGACTCCCTGGAAAACCACAATAAATTCACGCTCACGGGCAAGAGCCCTGCCCACTACCCAATATTGGCAATGGCAATCCTCATCCCACTCTTCATCGTGTATGTTCTCGTACTGTGCTTCCGAACCAAAATGGAAAAGCGGAAATGGCTGTGGATGCTTTTCATCGCACTGGGCGTCGGCCAATTCGCGGTGAATTGGACAACCGGGCAATTGGACCTGAATCTTTTGAATATCCAGCTATTGGGGGTCAGCGCATTCTCGCCGCTTTATGGGGCGTGGACAGTGTCCGTCTCCTTGCCGCTGGGGGCCATTGTTTATCTGTTTTGGCGCAGAAGGCTTGCGGTGGCGCCGAGCCCAATAACTGATTCGGAGCAAGTGTAGCGAGTGTAGGCTGGGGTGAGCTAGCGAACCCCGGCCTACGCGCTACAAATGGGGCGTAGCCAGGATGAACGAAAGTATGCGCAATATTTTCAGCAACAATAAGGCGGGTTGGATAAAATTGCGGTTCGAGAGTGGCGCGAATGATGCGGTTCGTTCTTTACCGCATCTTACCGAACTTTAAATTTGGCAGTGCTAACCCGAGTGTCAGTCTAACACCGTTAGCGTGCTTAGGAGAGTACCGTGTCATCGAACAAACAATTGATAGACGAATTTGATGAAGCAATGCATGGTATTTATCATCGTGCCCTCTCAGAGGCAGGCTACAAAGCCTCTATATTTCTGAATATGCTGTTTGCTCACCGTGGCGTAGAGACCGCGCGACGACTCATTCACTCGCCCAATGTCTCTGATGGATATACCGCCCTCTGGGAACGTAAGAGACTTGATCTCACAGTTGAGGCATTGATCTATGACAATGACAAGTGGCATCCGCTTTTCACTCCTGAAGAACTTGCAATCTGTCGCAAGCGCTTACGGCAATACGAGTACGGTAGGCTGGGGTAAGGCACGAACCCCAGCATTTGTAGACTATCTGACGCTGGGGTTCGTGCCTCACCCCAGCCTACGCGCTTCCTACCCACCTCATCCGACTTGGCCTCTAGTGTTCTCAATCACTCCAACATGAACCTCTTCATCGATACAAACATCCTGCTCAATTTTTTCCACTTCTCCAAGGACAACTTAGAGGAGCTTGAAAAGGTCTTCGTGCTTCAGGCCTACGGCAAAATAAATCTTTGGGTGACAGAACAAGTCGAGCTTGAGTTTTCGAGGAATCGTGAAGCAAAGATTGCAGATGCACTTAAGAAGTTTCTCGACGAAAAGCCAAACTCGGGCATTCCCCATGTTGCGCGCGGATATCCTGAATCTGATCAACTTATGGAAGCGCTTAAACAGGTAAACTCATCTCGCGACAATTTGATGGCAAAGGTACGCAACGACATATCCAACAAATCGCTTTATGCCGACCATCTTATCGAAGGTCTATTCCTTAATTCCACTCGAATAACGCTCACGGATGATCAACTCAATGCCGCAAAGAAAAGAATGGACTTGCGCAACCCGCCCGGGAAGAACAACTCACTAGGCGATGCGATCAACTGGGAGGCTTTACTAGCGACCATTCCAGAGGGGGAAGACATTCATATCGTTTCCGAAGATGGTGATTT
>JBGPSQ010000138.1:0-7944 GCA_041490205.1 Gallionellaceae bacterium | reverse complement strand
GGAACTTCGCGCAGCTGGCGGGGCAGGAACACGTCGTGCAGGCACTGACCAACGCGCTGACGCAGAACCGTCTGCATCACGCTTATCTCTTCACCGGCACGCGCGGCGTGGGCAAGACCACCATCGCGCGCATCTTCGCCAAATCCCTGAATTGTGAATCCGGCATCACCGCCACGCCCTGCGGCGTATGCGGTGCCTGTACCGAGATCGACAGCGGACGTTTTGTCGACCTGATCGAGCTGGATGCAGCGTCCAACACGCAAGTCGACAACATGCGCGAGCTGCTGGAAAGCGCGCTGTATGCGCCGACCAGCGGGCGTTTCAAGGTCTATATCATCGACGAAGTGCACATGCTGTCGAAGTCGGCGTTCAACGCCATGCTGAAGACGCTGGAAGAGCCGCCCGCCCATGTGAAATTCATCCTGGCCACCACCGATCCGCAAAAGATCCCGGTCACGGTGCTGTCGCGCTGCCTGCAATTCAACCTGAAGCAATTGCCGCCCCCGTTGATACTTTCCCATCTGCGGTATGTGCTGGAGCAGGAGGGAATACCGGCGGAGCAGGGAGCATTGGCGTTGCTGGCCCGCGTGGCGCAGGGCAGCATGCGCGATGCGCTGAGCCTGCTGGATCAGGCCATTGCCTACGGACAAGGCAGGGTGGAAGAGGCCATGGTGCGCGCCATGCTGGGCGCGATAGACCAGGCTTACCTGTACAACATGCTGGAGGCGCTGCTGGCGCGCGATGGCGCGGCGCTGCTGAGCATCGCCGATGAGATGCTGGGGCGCAGCATGGATTTCGGGGCAGCGTTGCAGGAACTGGCCACGCTGCTGCACCGCATCGCCCTGGCGCAAACCGTGCCGCAGGCCATCGCGGAGGACGAGCCGGAGCGCGAGCGCCTGTTGGCGCTGGCGGAGAATTTCACCGCCGAAGACATGCAGCTTTTTTACCAGATCGCGATCCATGGCCGCAACGAGATCGACCTCGCGCCAGACGAATATGCGGGGTTCACCATGACGCTGTTGCGCATGCTCGCTTTCATGCCCGGGGGCGCGCAAGCCCAGGGGCGGGCAGCACCGCAACGGCCCGTTGGGACGACAGTCGCGGCACCGGCCCGGACTTCAGCGGGTTCCGTGGCGGCCAGCCCCAGTGCGGCGCGGACGGAACCGGAAAATTTACAACCGGCGGCCTCGCAAACTGTGTCCCCGCAACCTGCATCCCCGCAACCTGCATCCTCGGCACCTAGTGTGCCGCTGGACTGGAGCATCCTGCTGGCGCAATTGGAGGTGCAGGGAACGGCGAAGGAGCTGGCGAAAAATTGCACGCTGGAAAGTTTTGACGGTGCTGCTGTGAGGCTGAGCCTCGCGCCCCAGCACAAATTGCTGAACAGCAAAATGGCGCAGGAAAAATTGCAGGCGGCGCTCTCGGCTTATTTTGCCCGGCCCGTGAAGCTGGCGGTGGCGCTGGGGGCGGCCAATGCCGCCACGCCGGCCGCCGTCGAGCAGCGCGAGAAGCAAACGCGCCAGCAACTGGCGGCGGAGGCGATTGCGCAAGACCCGTTCGTGCGTGAGGCGCAGGCCCAGTTGGGAGCACAAATTATTGAAAATTCCATTAAACCGGCAGTTTAGGAGAGTGCAAGATGATGAAAGGCGGATTGGCGGGGCTGATGAAGCAGGCCCAGCAGATGCAGGCAAACATGAAGAAGGCGCAGGCCGAACTGGCGACCATCGAGGTGGAAGGCCAGGCCGGATCCGGCATGGTGAAGGTGACCATGACCTGTGCGCATGACGTGCGCCGCGTGCAAATCGCCGATAGCCTGATGTCGGACGACAAGGAAATGCTGGAAGACCTCATCGCGGCGGCGGTGAACGATGCCGTGAAGCAGGCAGCGGCAGTGAGCCAGAAGAAGATGAGCGGCTTTACCGCCGGGATGAATCTGCCGCCCGGCATGAGCCTGCCGTTTTGAAGTAAAGGCTATCAGCCACGGATTGACACGGATATACACGGATAAAAACCTGTTTTGTATATTTGTTTTCAGATTGGCGTGTCCGGCAACAGACGTACCTGCACAAGGTTATAATCTGCGGTGTTAATCCGTGGTCATCCGTGTCCATCCGTGGCTAAATTTGCTTTTCCCAGATAGATGAACACTCCCTCCAGCCTTGAAAACCTGATCGCCGCGCTGCGCTGCCTGCCGGGCGTCGGGCCCAAATCCGCGCAGCGCATGGCCTACCACCTGTTGCAGCGGGACAAGCCGGGCGCATTGCGCCTGGCGCAGTCGCTTGGGCATGCCGTGGAAAATATCCACCACTGCGCCAAGTGCAATAATTTTTCAGAAGAAGAAGTTTGCGCCCTGTGCCGTTCCGGCAAGCGCGACTCTACCCTGCTGTGCGTGGTGGAAATGCCGGCGGATTTGCTGATGATGGAGCAGGCGCAATGTTACCGGGGCATGTATTTCGTGCTGATGGGCAGGCTGTCGCCGCTGGATGGCATCGGTGCGCGTGAACTCCACCTGGAGCGCTTGGTCAAACGGGCCCAGGAACAACCGTGCGAGGTGATACTTGCCACGAATTTCACCGTGGAAGGCGACGCCACGGCGCACACCATCGCAACCATGCTGCATGCGCAGGGCATCAAAGTGTCGCGCATTGCGCGCGGCCTGCCGGTGGGGGGCGAGTTGGAGCATGTGGATAGCGGAACCCTGGCACAGGCAGTGCTGGAACGCAGGGCGGTTCTGGAATGAGACAAGAGAATTTTGGCCACGGATTGACACGGATAAACACGGATGTACCCCGGGTGAATTGGTTTTATCTGTGTAAATCCGTGTCTATCCGTGGCTAATTTAGGTACTTAAAAATGACTGAGCAACAGGGAGAGCGGCTGCAAAAGGTGCTGGCGCAGGCGGGCTTGGGCTCGCGCCGCGAGATGGAAGAATGGATTTCCGCCGGGCGCGTGACGGTGAACAATGAGGTGGCGGTGCTCGGCATGCGCGTGGTGGAGGGCGATGTGATTCGCGCCGACAG
The DNA here is from genome assembly GCA_041490205.1 of Gallionellaceae bacterium. GTDB lineage: Bacteria > Pseudomonadota > Gammaproteobacteria > Burkholderiales > Gallionellaceae > DATDDB01. The sequence continues at coordinate 4,924 of JBGPSQ010000138.1, read as the reverse complement.
GCGTGTCGTGCATGTCCCGGAGCAGGGCGTGAGCCTGCCGCGCGTGCTGCTGTACCACAAGCAGGAGGGCGAGATCGTCAGCCGCGACGATCCTGGGCAACGCACCAGCGTGTTCGACAACCTGCCCAAGGTACGCGGCCAGAAATGGATCGCCATCGGACGGCTGGACTTCAATACCAGCGGGCTTTTGATTTTCACCACTTCGGGCGACCTGGCCAATCGCCTGATGCATCCGCGTTTCGAAGTGGAGCGTGAATATGCTGTTCGCGTACAGGGCCAGATGTCGCCGGAGCAGATGAAACAAATGGTCAAGCAGGGCATCGAACTGGACGACGGTCCGGTGAAATTCGAAATGCTCAGCGACGAAGGCGGTGAGGGCTTCAACCACTGGTACCGCATTGTCATGAAGGAAGGGCGCAACCGTGTGGTGCGCCGCACCTTCGAAGCACTGGGCCTGACGGTGAGCCGCCTGATGCGCGTGCGCTTCGGCATCATCAATCTTCCGCCGCGCCTGAAGCGCGGCATGCAGGCGGAACTGGGCGAAGGCGAGGTCACGCAGGTGATGGAGTGGGTAGGGCTGCAAGAGCCTGCTGCCCCGTTGCAGGAAAGCGTTGCTGCGAAACGCGCCGCACAACCTTCGGCAGGTAAATCAGGGGCGGGAGCCAAGGCAGGTGCGAATGCCGAGGCCAAGGTTAAGGCTGGTGCAGGCCGCGGCGCGGAACCGGGAAGCGCCGCAGGGGCGAAAGTGTCGCGCGGGCGCGACCGTAACAAAACTAAAACTGGCGCCAGGCGCTGATTTTACATTAAAATAAGAAGATGATTAGGAAGCTCCGTTTCTGTTAATGCAGAAACGGCGGCTTGTCCGGTGTTTCCGCAAGGAATGGAAGGCGAATGTTAATGAAAATGCGGCGGACGAATTTATATCACCGCGCGCTCGGGTAAATTTGCATGGCAGAACGTGGCAAGACCATCATATGCAGCGTGCTATTTCTGGATATTGCGGAATATTCCAGGAAGTCGGTTTCCGGGCAAATATCCCTGAAAGAGCGGTTTAACGCTTATCTTTCCGTCGCGATCCGCGATGTGCCGATAGACGACCGCATTATTCTGGATACCGGCGATGGCGCTGCGCTGAGCTTCCTCGGCGATGTAGGGGATGCGCTGCAGGTCGCACTGAGCATGCGCGAATCCCTGCGCGAAGGCTTGCACATGGAACCGCCGCTGCTGGTGCGCATGGGCATCAACCTCGGCCCGGTGCGCCTGATCCGCGACATCAACGGCCAGCCGAACATCGTCGGCGACGGCATCAATGTCTCGCAACGGGTGATGGGCTTCGCCGATCCCGGGCAGATACTCGTTTCGCGGACATACTACGACGCCGTATCGCGCCTCTCGCCCGAGTATGCGGGCATGTTCCATTATCAGGGTTCGCGCACCGACAAACATGTGCGCGAACACGAAATCTACGCGATAGGCTACCCCGGTGAATTCACCAGCACGCTGACCCTTTCCGGCGAATCGGGCAGGGGCAAGGGGGAGGCGACCGGCATTACCGGCGGAGTGAGCAGGCTCCTGAACTCCTTCTGGGATGCATCGCTTTCCATGAAGCTTGTCTATTTCGGCGCACTGATGGGCCCGGTCATCGCCGTGGCGGCGATGATGGTCAGCCTGTTGCGGCACCCGCAGCCAGTTGACAACGCGCAGACACAGGTCGAGCCGGTTATTCCGCATTCTTCGATCATTGCGCCGGTTTCTGCGGTGATTCCCGTTTCCGCGGTCATTCCCGCGTCTGCGGTCACCCCTGCTTCCTCGCCGTCCGCGCAAAAGGGTGGCAAACAGCGTGCCGGGGAAAAAGGCAAGACCGCCAAGCGCAAAAAGAAAGACACGGAAAAGCCCCAGAAGAAAAAGCCGCGTGAGGAGAAATCATCTCCCGTAAAAGTCCAGGAAAAGCCATTCGGCGCACCGGTCGGTCAGGCTACGTTGGTAGTGGCATGCCCTGAAGAGTCCACAGTTTATGTTGACGGTCAGACCAAGGGTACGGTGGGCAAGCATCCGCTGGTGATCCAGGTTGATGAAGGCAAGCGCCTGGTTCTGGTGATGAAATCTTCCCGCATGATATATTCCAAGAGCATTGATCTTGGCGTGGGCAGGACCGTTAAAATAAGCCGGGAAGTTTGCCATTGAGCGGCGCGGGGGCGGAATGACAGTAATCCAACAGAAATGGCCGGTTTGCGGCGCGCCGTGCAGGGGTTGCGGCGCAAACCGCATCGCCGCGTGTTTTACGCCGCCTGAATTTTTCATCTTGGGTTGGGGCTTCAGGGGTGGACGGGCATGATCAGCCATCTGGGACGCTATGAAATCGTCGGCGAGCTGGGACAGGGCGCCATGGGCGTGGTCTATAAGGCAAAAGACCCGCTGATCGACCGGGAGGTCGCGATCAAGACGATCAACCTGGACCAGGCGATGGAGGAAAGGGAGGAATACGAGCAACGCTTCTATCAGGAAGCGCGGGCGGCGGGCCGCCTCAGCCACCACAACATCGTCACCATATTCGACGTGGGCAAGAGCGGCGATACTGCCTACATCGCCATGGAATTCCTCCAGGGGCGCGAGCTGCGCGATGTCCTGAATGAAAAATCGGTATTGCCGATTGGTCAGGTGCTCGACATTGTGGCACAGGTGGCGGAAGGCCTGGCTTTTGCGCACGAGCACGGTATTGTGCATCGCGACGTGAAACCGTCCAACATCATGATCCAGAAAGACGGCCATGTGAAGATCACCGATTTCGGCATCGCACGCATGGCTTCCGCCGCAGTGCGCACCCAGACCGGAATGGTGCTCGGCTCGCCGAAATACATGTCGCCGGAGCAGGTCATGGGCAAGTTGACCGACCAGCGATCCGACATTTTTTCGCTGGGGGTCATGCTGTATGAAATGCTGACCGGGCGTCCCCCGTTCTCCGGCGAGAACGTCAACGCCATCATGTACCAGACGCTGAATGCGTCGCCGCCGCAGCCCAGCTCGATGAACCCGGTCGTGCCGGACATGCTCAATTTCATCGTCGCCAAGGCCCTGGCGAAGAAGATGGACGAGCGTTACCAGAATGCCGCTGAATTTGCGGAGGACCTGCGCGCCTGCCGCGACAGCCTGCCGCATGAAGCGCCTGCGGCCATTGCGTCCACCAGGCTGCAGCCGCCGCCGCCGCGGGAGGTTTCGGCCCCTGCCGGGCCTGCCATGACGGACGATGAAGAAAACGTGCCGGTGGCCACGCTGGGCCTTTCCGGCGCATTCGATTCAATGGCGGCCACGTTGCGCCTTGCCGCCATGACCAACGACGAAACGGAAGTCGAGGAGCTTTCCAAGACACTCAGGATGTCCCGCCCGGATATGGGCGACCTCAAGCCGCCAGTTGCTCCGGTGAGGCCCAAACCCATTGTGCCCCCGCCTGCACCTGCCCCGGTGCGTCAACCTTCCGCCGCGCTTGAAGATAGCGACGGTGACGATGAGGAATCAGGCGGCAGCGGGAACCTGCTGCTTATCGCCATCATTGTGCTGGTGGTGGTCGGCGTGATCCTGTTCGTGCTTTTCTGACCCGATCGCGGCGCCAGCCCAATATCCCGGCTGGTGGAGATGGTCACGATCTTGCACCAGCCTATCGAATTTTCCCCCTCGCGTTACCTTGCCGTCATCCTGATAGCGGCACATGCCATAGCCTTGTCAGCACTGCTGCCAGCCTTGCCGCTGTGGGCCGGAGCGGCACTCGCGATTCTGCTGTTCATTAGCCTGCTGCACTATCTGCTGCGGGATGCTTGGCTGCGCCTGCCGCAATCATGCGCCGGACTGGTGTTGGAAGTGGATGGCGTGGTATTGATCAGGCGCGACGGTGTGCGGCTGCCTTGCCGCATCATGCCCGGCAGCCTGGTTGCCCCCGGCTTGACAGTGTTGAACATGCAACAGCAAGGTGCGCGCACGGCGCGCAACGTGGTCATTCTTCCGGATAGCCTGGATGCGGAATCATTTCGTCAGTTGCGGGTGTGGCTGAAATGGGGGGAATTATCGTGAAACGAGCAGTTTGTCCGCGGAATCAACAAAAACAATTAGCCACGGATGAACACGGATTAACACCGATAAAACCTATAAGGCCAAGCTACACAATAGGCACAGTAGATACAGGTTTCTTCACGCTGACAATCCGTGAATATCCGTGTTAATCCGTGGCTGATCTGCTTTTAAAGCATGCTGGTGTCAGGCAGCTCCATAGCCCGGCGGCGTGAGCACGGTGGGCTCTGCCTGCGGCAATGTGGCGGGATAGTCCTTGCTGTAGTGCAGGCCGCGGCTTTCGTGGCGCGCCAGCGCGCTTTGCACGATGAGGTCGGCGGAAAGCACCAGGTTGCGCAATTCCAGCAGGTCGGAAGTGACATGGAAATTGGCGTAGTACTCGTTGATTTCCTCATGCAGCAGCCGGATGCGGTGCTGCGCGCGCTGCAGGCGCTTGGTGGTGCGCACGATGCCGACGTAGTCCCACATGCAGCGGCGCAATTCCTCCCAGTTGTGCGAGATGACGATCTGCTCGTCCGCGTCGGTCACCTGGCTTTCGTCCCACTGCGGAAGCGCAATCGGCTCGAACTGCGGCCGGGAAAGAATATCCTGCGCTGCCGCTTCGGCAAATACCAGGCATTCCAGCAGCGAATTGCTCGCCAGCCGGTTGGCGCCATGCAGCCCGGTGTAGGCGGTTTCGCCGACGGCGTAGAGATTGCCCACGTCGGTGCGCCCATGCAGGTCTGCGACCACCCCTCCGCAGGTGTAGTGCGCAGCGGGCACCACCGGGATGGGCTGGCGAGTGATGTCGATGCCCAGCGCCAGGCAGCGCGCGTGGATGGTGGGGAAGTGTTCCTTGATGAAGGCTTCGGGCTTGTGCGAAATG
>JBGPSQ010000137.1:0-7994 GCA_041490205.1 Gallionellaceae bacterium | reverse complement strand
GGCAGTTCATAGCCGGTGTTGATCTTGGCGGGCTTCATCACCTTGCCGGAGGTGTCGCCGCGTACGGCGGGCTCGGTGTAGATCACTTCGCGGATTACGGTGTTGGGCAGCTCGACCGAGATGGCCTTCTCGTTGTAGAACACCACTTCGCAGGGCATGCTGTCTTCGATGTAGTTGATCGCATCGCCCATGTTCTCGGCTTCGACTTCGTACTGGTTGAACTCTTCGTCCATGAATACGTACATCGGATCCGCGAAGTAGGAATAGGTGCATTCCTTGCGATCGAGAATGATCTGGTCAAACTTGTCGTCGGCGCTGTAGATGGCTTCTCTGGGCGCTTCGGTGAGCAAGTTCTTGAACTTGAATTTCACCACCGAACCGCTGCGACCGGAACGGCTATATTCAGCTTTCTGTACCACCAGCGGCTCGCCGTTGACCAACACCACGTTACCGGCGCGCAGTTCTTGTGCAATTTTCATGACTATATTCCTGCCTTAATTCCCAAAGGGGCGCATTCTACCAATTTCACGGAAAAAATCCAGTAGATTCAATGCCAGACTATTTCCGGAAAGCTCTTGTGCCCAAGCTTGGGCATGTATCGCCAGAATAGACTGATGCGCCGCGAAATCGTTCCATGCCGCCGCCATGTCTTGCGGCTCGGCGTTCCAGCCTTCCCATAGGCTGCGTAGGGCGCGTGCCGCCTCCGGCGCCAGCCCCGCGCAGTATTTCTCAATGAAGGCACGCAGCTTCTGCATGTGCACGCCGTCGTGTTGAGGATAAATATGCCAAATCAACGGCTTGCCCGCCCACTGCGCGCGCACGAAGGAATCTTCGCCGCGCACGAAATTAATGTCGCAGGCCCACAACAGCTCGTCATAGCGCGCCTGCTCCACAAAGGGCAGCACATGCACCTGCAAGTTGCCGCGCTGCCAGGCGTCGCCCGCCCGGCCTGTTTCTTGTTCGAAATATGCCGCCACTTGCGGCAGCGAGCGGCCTTCCGGCACCAGGCAGGCGATGGGCCGTGTGCCTGTCTCCCAGGTGCGCAGCAATTCCGGAATCGCCGGGTTTTCGTAGGAGAAGAGCGAAATACGCAGCTCATTCGCCTCAGGTTGCGGCACATTCAAGCGCTGCCAGAAAGAGGCCAGGGCGGCGGGATCGCGCTGGAAGGCATTGCGCCGCCCGAGGAGGTCGCGCTCCAGCAGCAGGCCGCCGGTATTCGGCGTGAAACCGGGAAAGAAAAAATATTTCACCAGCGGCGAATTGGGGCGCGGCGAAGGCAGCTTGTGGCAGCCGTCCACCCAGCCCTCGGCGCTCAAGTATTCCAGATTCACCCATACCGGCTTGGTTGGCTGCGCCGCCATCGCCTGTATATAACTTGGAGGCAGCTCGCAGGCAAAGGCTTCAATGACCAGATCGGACGGTACAACCCCAGAAAATTGCTCGCCTTCACCCACACCCTCTCCCGGCCTGGCGGCCACCCTCTCCCGCAAGCGGGGAGAGCGGAGCGAGGGGGGCGCAGCCGGCTGGGGGAGAGGGGCGCAAAGAAAGGAGCGGTCTGTCCAATGCCGCACCGCCACCCCCCGGCAGCGCTGCTCATCCAGCCCGGCATCCAGCTCTGGGCACAGCCGCTGCAAACTATGCAAATCGTCCAGCCACAGCCGCACAGCGACGTCCTGCTCGTTCGACAGTTGCCGCGCCAGCCGCCAGCTCACGCCGATGTCGCCGTAGTTGTCCACCACGGTGCAGAAGATGTCGCAGGTGAGCTTACTCATTCAGTTCGCAACGCCTCCACCGGGTCCAGCCTTGCCGCGCGCCGCGCTGGCATCACGCCTGCGGCGAGACCAATCATGATCGCGGTGAGTTCCGCCACTACGGCGAAGAATATCGGCGTGTGCACCGGCAACGCGGGAAAGATAAAGTGCAGCCCCTGCGCGATACCGATGCCCATGGCCAGTCCGGCCAGGCCGCCTAGCGCTGACAGCAGCATCGCTTCACCCAGGAAGAGGGTGAGTACCTGGCGTTCCTGCGCGCCCAGCGCGCGTAGCAGGCCGATCTCGGCGGTGCGCTCGGTGACGGCCATGGTCATGATGGTGAGTATGCCCACCGCGCCCACCACCAACGAAATGCCGCCCAGGGCGCCCACGGCGAAGGTGAGCACGCCCAGCACCGAGTTGAGCACGTCGAGCGCCTGCTCCTGCGAGATGATGGTGAAATCCTCGCGCCCGTGGCGTTCCTTCATGCGTTCGGAGATGAGGGCGATCACGGTGTTTACGTCGGCGCTGGACTGGTAGCTCACTTGCATTTCCATCAGCCCGGGGCGGTTGAACAATTCTATCGCGCGTGCCGCCGGGATGAACACGGTGTCATCCAGGTCCATGCCCAGTATCTGCCCCTTCGGCTCCATCACACCGATCACGCGGAATCGTTGCCCGCCCACGCGCAGGTAGCTGCCAAGCGGATTCAGCCCGCCGTAGAGTTCCTGGCTCACTTTTGAACCCAGCACGACCAGGGCGCGCGCCTGTTCGTTGTCCTCGTCCGGCCAGAAAGTGCCGCTCTGCACTTTCATGGTGAAGGCGCTGGCAAATTCGTGCCCTTCGCCGAATACCGTGGTGCGCCGCGTCTTGCCGTTGTAGCGCAGGTCGGCGTTGCCCATCACGCTGACATTGACATGCTCGACATAGGGCAGGTGGCGCAGGGCATCCGCATCGTCCAGCGAGAGCGCCCGTACCGAGCCCAGCACGCCGACATTGCCGCCCTGCACCTGGGTCTTGCCCGGCTGGATGGTGACGATGTTGGTGCCGAACTGCGAAAATTCCGCCAGCACGAACTGGTGCAGTCCCTCGCCGATGGAGGTGAGCAGAATCACCGCCGTGATGCCGATGGCGATGCCCAGCCCGGTGAGGAAGCTGCGCAGCCGCGAATAGATGAAGCTGGAAGTGGTGAGGTTGATGAGGTCGGGGAATAGCATGCATCACCTCCCCGCCAGTGCCGCAACCGGGTCGAGCCGCGCCGCGCGCCGTGCGGGCCACACGCTGAAAAGTATCCCGGTACCCAGTGCCGTGCCGCAGGCGGCGAGCACCGCCCACCACGGGGGTGAGGCCGGGATGCTAGGATATATCTGGCGGATGAAAACGCTGCCCGCGTAGCCCAGCACCAGTCCCGCCGCGCTGCCCACGCCGGAGAGCAGCGCCGCTTCGGCGAAGAACAGCGTGCGTATCTGGCTGCCGGGCGCGCCCAGCGCCTTGAGCAGGCCGATTTCCTTGACGCGCTGCGCCACCGCGATGAGCATCACGTTCATGATGAGCACGCCCGCCACGGCCAGGCTGATGGCGGCGATGCCGCCCACGGCCATGGTCAGTGCGGTCAGTATGCGGTCGAAGGTGGCGAGCACGGCGTCCTGCGTGATTACCGTCACGTCTTTCTCGCCGCTGTGGCGCGCGAACATGATCTGCTCGGCATCGTGCCGCGCTTGCTCGATGGATTCGCGGTTCTTGGCCTCGATCAGGATGCGGAACAGGCCGGAGGTGTTGAACAACTGGTGCGCCGAGGCCACCGGAATGATCACCAGTTCATCGGTGCGCATGCCCATGGATTCGCCCTGCGCCGCCAGCACGCCGATGACGCGGAAACGCCGGTCACCCAGCCGCACCCACTGACCCACGGCGCGCTCGTTGCCGAATAGCTCTCGCCGCATCTGGTCGCCCAGCACGCATACCGAGGCAGCCTCGTGGATGTCACCCGGTGGCAGGAAATTGCCGATTCCCATGCCCATATGGCGCACTTCGAGCAAATCGGAAGTGGAGCCGAGCACCACCACCTCGCGGTTCAGCGCATTGTGCGAAAGCATGGCGGAGCCGACAGTCAAAGGCGCAATGCGCTTCACCGCCGGGCTGCGCAGTACAGCTTCCGCATCGTCCAGCGTGATTTCGCGCGGAACCTGCCCCACCAGCATGCCGGGGCTGATGCCCGCAGTCTCGGTGCGCCCCGGCAGCACGATCACCAGGTTGGTGCCGAGCGAAGCGAACTGGTTCACCACATAGCGGCGCGCGCCCTCGCCGAGAGCGGTAAGCACCACCACCGCCGCCACGCCGATGGACATCGCCAGCATCATCAGCAGCGTGCGCGCCGGGCTGCCGCGCAGGCTGGCAGTGGCGAATTGGGCGATGTCGGTGAGTCTCATGGCAGGCAGGGCTCCGCTCGACGTTCTGCTTCAGAAAAACAATTAGCCACGGATGAACACGGATTAACACGGAAACAAATACGGTTACTCAACGCCGCCATGCATCCGGGCAACGTAACTTTGCAGTCATGTTTTTTATCCGTGACCATCCGTGTTCATCCGTGGCTAAGTGGATTCAAAACAAACTACCTCGCGTTTTCCGAAATAATCTGCCCGTCAACCATATGAATTTGCCGCGCCGCCCGTCCGCCGATCACCGGGTCGTGCGTCACCACGATGAGCGCCACGCCTTGCTCCACCAGTTTTTCCAGCAGGTTGAGCACCTCCTTGCCGGTGGTCTGGTCGAGATTGCCGGTCGGTTCGTCTGCCAGCAGCACGGCGGGGTGCATGCTGGTGGCGCGGGCAATCGCCACGCGCTGCCGCTGTCCGCCGGAAAGCTGGTCGGGGCGGTGGTCGGCGCGGTCCTTCAGGCCGTAGTTTTCAACCAGGGTTGTCACGCGCGATTTGCGCTCTTCGGGAGGAACTCCTGCCAGCATCATCGGCAGCTCGATATTCATCGCGGCGGTGAGCCGGGGCACCAGGTGAAACGCCTGGAACACGAAGCCGATCTTTTCGCTGCGTACGCGGGCTTGCTGCACGTCGTTCAGCGAGGTGACATTGCCGCCGTCCAGCTTGTAAGTGCCGGAGGTCGGGCGGTCGAGCAGGCCGATGAGGTTGAGCAGGGTGGATTTGCCGGAGCCGGAAGGCCCCATGATGGAAACATAATCGCCCGCCGCGATGTGCAAATCAATGCCGCGCAGCGCGGCCACCTGCTGGTCGCCCACGGTGAAAATCCGGCTGACTTGGCTCAGTTCTATCATTCAGACAGGCTCCATCAGAATTTATTGATCTTGCGGGCGGAAGAGCACGCCCCGCGCATCACACCGGCAACCGCACCTCAAACCGCGCGCCCTGGGGGCTATCCGCCAAGTAAACCTCGCCATGGTGAAGATGCGCTATTTCCCGGACGATGGCAAGCCCCAGCCCGCAACCCTCTTCCTGGGGCAGGGCAGCACGGTGGAATCGTTCGAACACCCTTTCGCGCTCGGCGGGCGGTACGCTGGGGCCGTTGTCTTCAACGGCCAGCGTCAGCAGGTTTTCCGATTGCGCGATGCGCACAGTGATTTCCCCGCCCGCCTGGGTATAGCGGATGGCGTTGTCGAGCAGGTTGCTCAGCATTTCGCGCAGCAGCATCCCGTTTCCGGAGATGAGCGCGGCTTCAACCGCGCTTTCAAAGCCCAGGTCGATTTTCTTCTTTAATGCCGCCGGAACCCATTCTCCAGTGGCCTCGCTGGCTATCGCCACCAGATCAACCTTTGTGATCGGTGCCTCCCAGCCCGGCTCGGCGCGGGCCAGCGCCAGGAGCTGGTTGACCAGGTGGATAGTGCGGTCATTGCTGGTCTGCAATTGCTGCAGGGAATGCCTGATCAGCGCCGGGTCGGTTTGGCGCAGGGCAAAATCAACCTGGGTCTTGATGCCCGCCAGCGGGGTGCGCAGCTGGTGGGCCGCATTGGCGATGAAGCGTGCCTGGGCCGACATGGCATTGTGCAGTTGGCCGAGCAACTCATTGAGGGCGTGCACCAGCGCGCCGATTTCGCGCGGCGCATTTTCTTCCTGCAAGGGGCTCAGGTCGAGATGAGAGCGGTTTCCCACCTCTTTCTGGATGCGCTCCAGCGAAGAGAGTCCGCGCCGGATGCCGAACCAGCCGATGGCCAGGGCAATGGAGATCAGCATCAGTTGCGGCACCGCGATGCCCGCCAGGATTTCGCTGGCCAGCACCCGGCGCTTCTTCAACGTCTCGGCAACCTGCACCAGCACCAGTACATCTTTCTTCCCGCTGTGGACGCTATGGTATATGGAAGCAATGCGCACATGCCGCCCTTCCATGATGCCGTCGTCATAGTAAGGCATGTCCGGGAGGACGCTGCTTTCAAGCGGTGCGGGCAATTCCGGCTGCCCCGCGACCATTTTGTGTTCCGGGTCGCTGATCTTGAAATAAACCTTGTCGTATGGGTCTATCGCGATCATTTTCAGCGCCGTGTCCGGCGCGCTGACAACGATGGCGCCATTTTCACTTTTCACCTGGCTGGCCAGGGTCAGGGCGGAATCGAACAGGGAGCGGTCATGGGCCAAGTCGGCAAAGCGCACCGCGATAAGATACGACATGGCCCCGCCAGTGAGCCAGATGGCGAGGAAGGGCAGCAGCAGCCAGCTTACCAGTTGGCGCTGGAGGGATGCGGGATGAGCCATGGTTATGGTTTAAAAAGCAAATTAGCCACAGATTAACACGGATGTCCACGGATAATTATTGAGCTTTCCCAAATACATGACAATAGTGCGCATATCTCCCTCCCTCATCCCCACCCTTCTCCCGGAGGGAGAAGGGCCTTACGTCCCTCTCCCATCGGGAGAGGGATTTGAGGGTGAGGGAACGAACGGGATGCGCAAATGCTGTCATGTATTTGGGAAAGCTCAATAATTGAGACGGGCTTGTATCTGCCACGCCTAGCGGGTGCACTCTATGTTTCGAAGCGCTGACTTAATCCATGTTCATCCGTGGCTGGATGCAGTTTCGGATTTGGATTGCCCGATCATTTTTCCAGCAGATAGCCCAGGCCCCGGATGGTCTTGATCGAAATGTCCGCGTGCTCCAGTTTTTTCCTCAGCCGGTGCACATAAACCTCGATTGCATTCGCGCCGATGTCATCGTCCCAACTGGTGAGTTTTTCCGCAAGCTGATCCTTGTTCACCACCTGGCCTGCGCGCAGCATCAGGATTTCCAGCACCCCCAGTTCACGGGCGGACAAATCCAGCGCTTCTTCGGACAGGTAGGCGCGCCTGCCGTTCAGGTCCAGCCTGAGATTGCCCATGGTCAATTGGCTGCCCAGGCTTCCCGCCCCGCGCCGCAACAGGGCGCGCACGCGCGCCTCGAATTCAGCGAGTTCGAACGGCTTGGTCAAATAATCGTCAGCGCCCAGGTCCAGCCCGGAGACGCGGTCGGTAACCGAATCGCGCGCGGTGATGATCAGGACCGGCGTGGTCTTGTTGTGCGCCCTGAACCTGGCCAGCACTTCCAGCCCGTCACGAGCCTGCAACCCCAGGTCGAGGATCAGCAGGTCATAATCCTGCGCGGCAAGGATGTGGTTCGCCTCAGTGCCGCTTGCTGTGCTGTCCACCGCATAGCCTGCCTGCTGCAGGGAACGCGCCAGCCCGTCCCTCAGGATGGCGTCGTCCTCGGCCAGCAGCAGCTTCATGCTTTTCCTACTGCCACCCGTAGCGGCGCACGAAATATCCCTTCATCGCCTGGGTGAGTGTAATGTAGCCCAACAGGATGGCGCACAGCCAGGGGAAGAACATCAGGGGCAGCGCTTGCAGCTTGAAGTAGTGCGCAAACTGCGACATGGGCAGGGCGATGCCTACCGCCATGATGATCGCGGTCATGGCCAGCAGGAAGCCGGCTGCGCGGCTCTGGATGAACGCGATTTTCTGGGTGCGTATCATGTGCACGATCAGCGTTTGCGAGAGCAGCCCCTCGACGAACCATCCGGACTGGAACATCGACTGCTGTTCCACCGTATTCAGGCCGAACGCAAACCACAGCACGCAGTAGGTGGTGATGTCAAAGATCGAGCTGATGGGCCCGAAATACAGCATGAAGCGGCCTAGGTCTTCCGGCTTCCAGCGTTGCGGCGCGCGCAGTTGCTCGGGATCCACGTTGTCGAACGGGATGGCGATCTGCGAAATGTCATACAGCAGGTTCTGCACCAGCAATTGC
>JBGPSQ010000136.1:0-8038 GCA_041490205.1 Gallionellaceae bacterium | reverse complement strand
GGTCGATACATCGTCTTCTACGGCATGAACGACCAGCGCGGGCACGGTAACCTGTTTCAGCCTGGATTTTACCGAGTTGATCAGCAATTCCGCTTCATGAACGGCGGGCAGCGTCAGCTTGGAGGCCCCGGCAATGGATGATGTCTTATGCGCCATCTCCCGCGCGACCCAGCGGCGCAATGGTTCGTTCTTCAGGCCGTACGGCTCGCGCTCCTTGTAGGCATAGATGTAGCGGAACGGCGTGTAATAGCCGAGCGGCAGCATGAAGCGATACCAGGGTATGCTCCAGCCATCATAAAACAGGGTGGTGGACAACAGCGACAGGCCGTCGATTTCATCGCCTGCTTCGGCGGCCACGCTCAGTGCCAGCACTGCGCCTATGCACAGACCGCCAACAGATACGGTACGGTATTGGCGCTTCATTTCGCGCAATTCCGCCAGCACCTGATCGTGCCAATTGCGCCATTCGGTGACCGAATGGGCCGTATCTCCTGCATGGTAGCCATAGCCCTTGAAATGCGGCACGCGCACGGTGTAACCTGCCTTGTGCAAGCGCTTGGCGAGCGGCAGCATTTCTGCAGGCACGCCCTGCAATCCGTGCACCAGCAGCACCGCGCGGTCGCCGGCGAGCAATTCCATAGTTTTCATAATGATTCAATTCCCTCTAATAACCACCCCGATGCAACCGGGCAGCCGTAAATTGCGCTTTAAGCTTTAATGATGCTAATTTTATCAAATCGCTTCTGCACATCCTTGAGCATGCGCCTCGTATGTTGCAGCCACGCCACAAGTTATCGCTTGCAGTATAATCCGGTGTAGTTCGACCCCCGATTGTTCAGTTTGTTCATTCGGGTTCAAGATTTTAACCGGTGCATTTCGGGGCCGGATGCCCGCAACGTCTGATTTGGCGGGCTATCCAGACTCATTGTGCTAAGCATTGCGCTTTGGCTTCAGCATTGCTTCCGGTGCGGAAAATCCTGGTCTGACCATGGCTGAACAACACAACCTCGGGGAAACCCCTAGCACGAAATCATGGATGAGCAACTGCGCCAAGCCGCGCTCCAATATCACCGCCTGCCCACACCGGGCAAAATAACCGTTACCCCCAGCAAGCCGATGCTGACCCAGCGCGACCTTGCGCTGGCCTATTCTCCCGGCGTAGCCGCAGCCTGCGAAGCCATCGTGGCCGACGCTGAAGAGGCGCGCAACCTCACGGCACGCGGCAATCTGGTCGCAGTGGTCACGAATGGCACTGCAGTGCTGGGCCTGGGGGCGATCGGCCCGCTCGCCGCCAAGCCGGTAATGGAAGGCAAGGGCGTGCTGTTCAAGAAATTTGCCGGCATTGATGTGTTCGACATCGAGATTGACGAGCGCGATCCCGACAAGTTGGTGGATATCATCGCCTCGCTGGAGCCTTCTTTCGGCGGCATCAATCTGGAAGACATCAAGGCGCCCGAATGTTTCTACATCGAGCGCAAGTTGCGCGAGCGCATGCACATCCCGGTGTTCCATGATGACCAGCACGGCACCGCGATCATCGTCGGCGCGGCGCTGCTCAACGGTGTCAAAGTGGTCGGCAAGGACATAGCAAAAATCAAACTGGTGGTGAGCGGGGCGGGCGCAGCAGCGCTGGCCTGCCTGGACATGCTGGTCAGCCTCGGCGTGCGCATGGAGAATATCGTCGTCACCGACATCAAGGGCGTGGTCTATAAGGGCCGCACCGAGGAGATGGACGACAATAAGGCGCGTTATGCCGTGGAGACTGCCGCGCGCACGCTGGGCGAAGTCATTGCCGGGGCGGATGTATTCCTGGGATTGTCCGCCGGAGGTGTGCTGAAGCCCGCTATGGTCAAGCTGATGGCCGACAGGCCGCTGATCTTCGCACTGGCCAATCCCACTCCGGAAATCCTGCCGGAGGAAGCGCACGCCGCGCGACCGGACGTGATTATCGCAACGGGGCGCTCGGATTACCCGAACCAGGTCAACAACGCACTGTGCTTCCCCTACATTTTCAGGGGGGCGCTGGATGTGGGCGCTTCCACGATTAACGAGGCAATGAAGCTGGCTGCTGTGAAAGCCATTGCCGGATTGGCGCAAGCCGAGCAATCCGATGCGGTGGCCGCCGTGTATGGCGAGGAATCTTTGCACTTCGGCCCCGAGTACCTGATTCCCAAGCCGTTCGACCCGCGCCTGATCACACGGATCGCACCTGCGGTGGCGCAGGCCGCGATGGACAGCGGCATCGCAAAACGGCCTTTGTCAGACATGGCAGCTTACCGCGAACGCCTGTCGCATTTCATCCACGAATCAGGCATGCTGATGAAGCCGGTGCTGGATTACGCGAAAAAACACCCCAAACGGCTTGTTTACGCCGAAGGGGAGGACGAGCGCGTATTGCACGCGGTACAGGCGGTGGTGGACGAAGGATTGGCGCATCCCATCCTGATCGGCCGTCCGGCCATGGTCGCTCAGCGCATACTCAAATTGGGTCTGCGCATCCGCGCAGGAGAACATTTTGTGCTGGTCAACCCGGAAGGCATGGCGCGCCACAACACGCTGATCGGCGCCTCGATGGTGCAAGACGGGAAAGCTGACGCCCTGTTGTGCGGCATGGTTTCCATGCCTCAGGAACATTTGCGTTTTATCAGCGAGGAGATCGGCCTGCATTCCGATGCCAGTGTGTTTGCGACGCTCAATATCCTGCCGCTTCCCAGCCACACACTGTTTATTTGCGATACTCACATCAACCTTGATCCCAGCGCTGAACAAATCGCGGAAATCACCTTGCTGGCAGTTGAGGAAATGCGCCGTTTCGGCATCACGCCCAAGGTGGCGCTGCTGTCGCATTCCAATTTTGGCGGTTTCGACGACGCTTCCGCGCGCAAGATGCGCCAGGCCAACGAGTTGCTGAAACATAAAGCGCCCGATCTGGAAGTTGACGGCGAAATGCATGCCGATACCGCCGTTTCGGAGACGCTGCGCATGCAGTTGTTCCCCAATTCACGCTTGCATGGACCGGCCAACCTGCTCATCATGCCCAACCTGGATGCGGCAAACATTTCCTTCAACCTGCTGAAAATGATCGCGGGTGACGGCATCACCATAGGCCCGGTGCTGCTGGGCGCCGCAAAATCGGTGCATATCATGACGCCTTCCGCGACCGTGCGCCGCATTGTTGAAATGAGCGCGCTGGCAGTGGCCGGCGTCCAAACGCATTAAACGAGCGGAAATGGACATGGATGCCCCGGTTGAAAAGGAAGAACAGAAGCTGGGTTTGATACTCACCGGAGGCGGCGCACGTGCCGCCTACCAGGTTGGCGTACTGAAAGGCATTGCCGAGATGCTTCCGCGCCGCTCTCGCAACCCGTTCCAAATCATCTGCGGGACCTCTGCCGGCGCGCTGAACGCCGCCACTTTGGCAATCAATGCGCGCCAGTTCAACAAGGGCGTGCAATACCTGGATAACATCTGGAAGAACTTTCAACCCAGCGATGTCTATCGCACCGATGCACTCGGCGTGCTTGTCAACAGCTTGCGCTGGTTGGGCGGGCTGGTGATGAACAGCCTGGGATTACGCCGCCTTAATCAGGTTTCATTGCTGGACAACACTCCGCTGGCCAAATTGCTGGATGACATCATGCCTTGCGAGGAGATACAGGAAAGCATAGATGCGGGCGCCTTGCACGCCCTGAGCATTACCGCCTCCGGCTACGGTTCGGGCCAATCGGTCACTTTTTACCAGGGCGTGGAAGGCATCCCGCCCTGGACGCGCGCGCACCGCATCGGGGTTCCGGCCATGATTGAAATCAGCCATTTGCTGGCGTCCTCAGCCATCCCTTTCTTTTTCCCGGCAGTGCATATCCACCGCGAATATTTTGGCGACGGCTCGATGCGCCAGATCGCGCCCATCAGCCCCGCACTGCACCTGGGCGCCTCGCGCGTGTTGGTCATCAGCACCATTTCGCACGGCGAAGACCATGATCGCGGGCCGATGGATGCCTACCCCACCCTGGCTCAAATCGCGGGCCATACGCTGGATAGCATTTTCATCGATAGCCTGGAGGTGGATATCGAGCGTATCCACCGCATCAATCAGACGCTGGGGTACATCCCGGAAAGTACGCGCAAAGAAGTCAATTTGCGCCATGTGGACGTGCTGGTCGTTTCCCCCAGTCAGCCGATCGAGAAAATCGCCGAGCGGTTTACCCACAATTTGCCGTGGGCCATACGCCTGCTGATGAGCCTGATCGGCGTGGCCCGGCGCGGCGGCGGCGCCAGCCTGTTGAGCTACCTGCTTTCCGAAAAGGAATTTTGCCGCGCCCTGATAGACATGGGCTACCACGATGCGCTGGCGCGCAAGGAAGAGATCCTGGCATTCCTCAATCCATCCCCTCCGGCTTCCGACTTGTCGCAATGAAACCCGGTTCCGAAGAGCCCAAGCCGCTGACCTTTGCCTTGTTGCGCCAGTTGGCGGATGGGGAGTTCCATTCCGGCGAAGAGATGGCTCGCATTTTGGGTGTCTCGCGCGCCGGCGTAAACAACGCTTTGCGCGAAGCAGAGGATTTCGGGCTGACGCTGTACCGGGTTCGCGGGCGCGGCTACTGCCTGGTTGACCCGCCGCAATGGCTGGATGCCGCCAGCATTGCCCGCCATCTGGGCAGGCGCAGCAGGGATTTTCACCTTGCCATTCTCGACAGCGCGCCTTCCACCAATACGCTGCTGATGCGCCGGATGACCGAGGGCGCGCCCAGCGGCAGCGTGCTGGCTGCAGAATGGCAAAGCAGCGGACGCGGCCGCATGGGGCGGGCCTGGCATTCCGGACTGGGCAATGCGCTGACCTTCTCCTTATTGTGGCGCTTCAAGTGTGGGCTGGGCTCCCTTTCCGGCCTGAGCCTGGCGGCTGGTGTCGCGCTGATTCGCGCGCTGCACTCCCTGGGAATATCCAATGCAAGACTAAAGTGGCCAAATGACATCCTGGACGGGAGTGGTGCAAAACTTGCCGGAATACTGGTCGAGGCGCAAGGCGACATGCTGGGACCTTCCGCCGTGGTAATCGGCATTGGCCTTAACCTCACGCTGCCGCGCGACATTTCGGTCCGAATCGACCGCCCCGCAGCTGGCTTGGCCGGCAAGTTCGATCAAGCGCCAGATCGCAATCAACTGCTTGCCGCGCTATTACTGGAACTGGGCGGCATACTTTCCGGATTCGAGGAGAAGGGTTTTGCAGAGCTGCGCGCCGAATGGGAGGGCCATCACGCCCTGCAAAACCACACCGTTCGCCTTACCCTGCCGGACAGCAGCCATGTGGCCGGAATTGCGCGCGGCGTGACGAACGAAGGTGCGTTGCAACTGGAAATGGCCCAGGGAATGCGAGTTTTCCATGCGGGCGAAATCCTCCGGACTACTGAGGTGGAACATGCTGTTGCTTGATGCTGGCAACAGCCGCATAAAGTGGGCGTTTACCCGTGAAAATACTTGGCTGGCCCGGGGCGCAGTTCCTGTTTCCGGTGAAACTGCATTGCTGCAGGCGTTTGCGTCACTGCCAGTTCCGAAAAGAATAGTGGCGTCCAATGTTGCGGGTACGGCCGTGGCACAACAGATTCGTGCCGCATGCGCAGCCTGGGATTGCAGGGTAGAATTCATCACGGCGCAAGCTGAACAATGCGGCGTTCGCAATGGCTATGGTCAACCCGGGCAATTGGGCAGCGATCGCTGGGCGGCGCTCATCGCGGCTTGGCGGAATGTGGGGGCTGCCTGTCTGGTGATCAACTGTGGCACGGCCACGACCGTGGATGCGCTCTCGGAGCGCGGCGAGTTTGCCGGCGGGCTGATTTTGCCCGGCTTGGAAATGATGCGAAACAGCCTCGTGACCGGGACAGCCCAGTTGGGGCCGGGCTTGGGCAAATGGGACGAATTTCCACGCAACACCGCCGATGCCATTTTCAGCGGCTCGATCCAGGCAACCGTAGGCGCGATAGTCCAACTGCACGCGCTACTGGGAAATCCAGCCGTCCCCTGTTTATTGGATGGGGGAGCGGCCGGCCTGATTCAGCCGCACCTCCGCTTGCCGCAATTCCCGGCGGATGACTTGGTGTTGCGGGGTTTGCACATAATCGGACAGGAAACCGGGAAAGCCTGAAGCTAATGACAAGAACTATATTTTGGTTGGCGCTCCTGCTGAATCTGGTGCTGTTTGCATATTTGCTGTGGGGCGACCGGCTCATGCAGGATAACGGATCCCTGCAACCATCGCTCAACCCCGACCAGATCAAGGTTCTCGGGTTTGCTCCTCCCGCCCCTCCTTCGGCGGTGTTACCTGTTTCCGCCCCAACACCCGTTGCGCCGCCATTACAACCATCCACTGTCTTGGCCTCGGCGCCGGCCCCCCCCGCCGCGGCGCCCGCGGCGCCGCCCCCCGCCGCAGGTCGGGCCGGGGGGGGGGTTGGGGGGGGCGACCTCTCCCGCGCCAATGAGCGCCTGTCCGGGCTGAAGCTCGGCCCCAAGCTCACCTCGCGCGAAATCGAGCATCCCATCGGTTATTGGGTATATATACCACCGCAAAAAAAACACGCCGAATTGGATGCCAAGATAGCGCAACTAAAGAAATTGGGTGTCAAGGAGTTCTTTGTTGTGCAAGAAAAAGGGAAATGGCATGACGCCATATCGCTCAATATCTTCAAGACTGAGGACACGGCGAAAAAATTCCTGGATCGCCTGAAATCGAAAGGGGTCAAAAGCGCCGTGATGAGCGAACGGCAAACCCGGCTTAAATTCACCGTGTTTTCCGTAAACAACCCGGATGCCGCAACACTTTCAAAACTGGCGGAATGGCAAAAAGACTTTACTGGCATTGAAATGCGGTCGCTTGCGTGCAACTGACTTGGCCTCACTGATTTTCGTCATGATTGACAACCTCCCCTCAAATCGGGAAAATGCCGCCCTCCCTGCCACGCATGGCCCAGCCGGATATTCCGGCAGAGGATGGGCGGCAGCCTGTACGGTGATATAGCTCAGATGGTTAGAGCACAGCACTCATAACGCTGGGGTCGGTGGTTCAATTCCACCTATCACCACCACATATAGTAAAGATAAGCCCCGACTGACGGGGCTTTTTCTTTGTCTATCTCAATGGCAGCAATGGTTTCATCGGTATTGCTGTTGCCTCATGTGTGTTCAATTCATCTCAATAAATGCCACAAAATCTCACGCTAATGTGAGTAACGATGTGAGTAATTCTTGCTAAATTTCAATGGTGTGAGTAATATGAATTTTCCATTACTCACAAGGAGTTAATGATGGGAAAGCTAACAGATAAGGCTGTGCAATCTGCATGCAACGGCATGCATTGAATAGGATAGAATGCAGGCTATTGATTACTAACAAGCTTGCTGACTGTTGCAATGAGATTGAGGGTTAACCTTAGTCGAAGTAGCGCGCTGCAATGTGAGTAATATTGTGAGTATTGGATAAATTGTGCGCTTGAAAGCCAGTGTCTGCTTGAAGTTCAAGTGCACCTATCCCACCAAATTCAAAAATGAACAAGCCCGCGATTGCGGGCTTTTTCGTTGATCTTCAAGCCCATGGCTGTATTACGGCCTCTTCAGGCGCGCAATTACCACTCGAAAACAACAGGTGGAAGCAATTTTTGGGGATAGCAGACCGACGCTGCTGCAATCAGCAGGCGAATTGTAATGGGCAAGGATCCTGATTCCCATCAAGAAATCAAGCTGGGAACGATCCCCCAACCCGCCGAATGACGGGAAGCCAAGGAAAAAAGGCGCACTCGCGGTCGAATGCGCCCGGTGACACAACCAGGCAACTGTGGGAAGCCCTTTCTACTGCTCAACCAGGGCTGCCATCACAGCTTCCAGCCCCATTAGTTTGGCTTGCTGATGCCTGGTGTCGGAAAAGGCCAGGTTGCAGCCGGACGCACAGGAGCGGGCGCCGACGGAGCCGGAGCGGGAGCTGCCGCAGGCTTGGCTGCCGGCTTCTTGGCCGCTACTTTCTTGGCTGCTGGCTTTTTAGCTGCTGGCTTTTT
>JBGPSQ010000135.1:0-8144 GCA_041490205.1 Gallionellaceae bacterium | reverse complement strand
ATCACCCAGGACGTGCGCGATTTCGCCGCCAAGCAGGGCGTCTCCGAACAGGAAGCGCTGGCCAAGGGCATGGAGGTGAAGTCGGTGGAGTTTGTGGAGCAGGGTGGGAGTATTTATCGGAAGGCTTGACCAAGCTGCCCTAATAAAAACAGGTGCTAAATAAGCAAAATGGGATTTAATCGAATATCTGAACTAGTTCACCGTTTTCGTGGCTTAAATGCGAAACGAGTTTTCTTCAAGCAACTTGCTGAGAACGATAACAGCAAACAGCAGATATACCTAGGCGGAAATTTTGAGGTGCTCTCATTTTTTCCTTATGATACTGTTACTGATTATCCTGAGGGAAAATATCCGAACTTCAAAGCCAAGATTGAACTTTTTTGGGTGAATGAAGAAAATGTCGAACAGGCAAATGGCGCGCAGTTAATTCTTTATCCGCAATACCCAGAGGTTCGGCTGTCAGGCTTTCTGCAGGGGTGTGAAATAGCACCTCGGCAATATTTACAACCCATTGATGCTGCCAATCGTAAAGGGATTGATGGACGAGTATTGTTCTTTGCTACGACTGGCGATGGAAAAACATTAACCTATCTTGCACCTTCTGGTTCGCCGCTTGCATTGGAAGCCATTGCCATAGCGGAGTCATCTACCGACGAGAAGCTTTTTGTCGAGTTGCCTCTTGCACCAAATCTGTTGCCAAGTCGTGAGCTTGTGCTTGATGCGCTACGCAAAATATATGCGGCAGGACTGCATCCTTCTATTAGATTGAATAGCAGAGGTGAGATATTGCCTTACACAGCCCGTAATGGCGGCGGTTATACGCTTGAAGCATTGCTTGGCATTCGCCCGAATAGTAATGCTGCGCCTGATTTTCAAGGATGGGAAATCAAGGCGTTCAGTAGCGACCGAATTACATTGATGACCCCCGAACCCAACGGCGGCTTTTATGGATCGAATGGGGTTGAAGCATTTGTTAGAAAATACGGAAGGAAAGTTTCTGGCAAGGATCAGCTTTACTTTACTGGCACACATCGCCACGCAATGCTTTGCACGAGTACTGGATTGACACTAGGGCTTACTGGATATGACGTTGAAAGCGGCAAAATTACTGATGTACGCGGGTGTATATATTTGCTGGACGCGAAAAGCAGTCAAGCAGCGGTGTGGGATTTTAGCCATTTGCTGACCCATTGGAACAAAAAACATGCAGCGGCTGCATATGTCAGATATGAGAGCAACAAAATAATCCCACCTCAATACCGCTATCGCAGCCCAGTGTTGCTAGGTGAGCATACCGACTTCACGCGATATCTTGCCGCGATAGCAACTGGAAATGTAATTTTTGATCCCGGATCAAAAGTTGATGGGGCTAGTACAGATAAGAGCCACGTAAAAGCGCGTAGCCAATTTCGTATCCATAGAAAAAACCTGCCTGTACTTTACGAAACTTTTGAAGAAGTCAGCCTTGATTGATTTTGGCAGTGCTGCGTCAAAGTGTTTCTGTAATTTCTGAATACAACATTTCTAGCCGTGCTATGTTGTTGCGCAATTCGCATTCCCAAACGACAAAAACACGCCAGCCAAGCTCATTCAAGGCAGCAATTTGGTAAGAATCTCGCGCAACGTTTTCGGAAAGCTTGTTCGTCCAAAATTGCTCTCGGCTATTCGGAGTGGTCGCATATTTGCAACCAGCATGTCGATGCCAGAAACATCCATGCACAAAAACTACGGCCTTGTATTTCGGGAAAACCAGATCTGGTTTTCCCGGCAAACCCTTTGCATGAAGTTTGAAA
This sequence comes from Gallionellaceae bacterium, assembly GCA_041490205.1. Classification (GTDB taxonomy): domain Bacteria; phylum Pseudomonadota; class Gammaproteobacteria; order Burkholderiales; family Gallionellaceae; genus DATDDB01. The sequence goes on along the minus strand of JBGPSQ010000135.1, from coordinate 6,351 downwards.
CGAAGCCCTCTGCGATGCAGATATCTTCTAACCGATAATTCGGGCTTGGTGTTCTTGCCTTGAATTCCAGCCATCATCCGGCTGCGAGTAGCCGAATCAACAACGTCAACCATCAGGCATCCAGTTGAATGCCGAAAGCGTTCATGAAAATTGGATATGCAGCTCCAATCACCTTTTCGTGACCAATGCCATCCTCAAGTTCATTTAGCAAGAAACGTAATTCTGTAACTTCATTATCCAAAAAAAACTTTTCACCATTTGAGATGTAAACAATGCCAGCGGGATCATCTTCGGGATGAAAAAGAAGGCCGTTACATTGCAGTTCAGAGAACCATAGCAAGGCGCTATCAAAAGTTATGTCGTGGAGCTTTGGGATACGTGATTGGATTTGCATGATTTCTCCTTTAAGCAGTTGCGTAACGAAGGGGTAGCTCAGGTTCCAGGGTATCAGTTTCCAGCATTGGTTGCATCAACTTTGCAACATGAGCCATTACATCAACAACAACAGAATTTCCGAATTGTTTATAAGCCCGCGTATCCGACACCGGAATCTTGAACGTGTCGGGATAGCCCATCAGCCGTGCACATTCTCTGGGCGTTAGTCGACGCGGGTTTTTGCGTGTGCCTTGATAGACTAGAATTTCGGAGCCGTCCTTGTAGTAACGCGCTGATAAAGTGCGTGTTACGTCTCCGGGTTTGACAAGGCCAAAGCCGAAGCCGTTGCCTTTGGCGCGGTGTTTTGCGGCGTAGTTTTGCAAGTAGAGCCAGAGGTTGTCGGTCAGGGTGTATTTGTCCTGTACACGCTTTTTCTTGTGGTCAAAAAATTTTCCTTCATCCCAAGGCAATACAGATTCGGTGCCATCGGTTCGATGCAGGATATCCTTAAGTTTACGTTGGCCTTTGGGTGGTAGCGGCAGGGCGTCGAAATCAAATGCGACTGGTTCGCGGAAGCCGACGATAAGAATGCGTTCGCGGTGTTGGGGGACGAAGTGCGCACCGTCAATGACGCGATAATGGATGTGGTAACCAAGGTCATTAGTCAGGGTGCGGCGAATGACATCAAAGGTGCGGCCTTTATCATGAGAGACGAGATTTTTGACGTTTTCCAGAAGAAAGGCGCGCGGGCGTTTTGTTTCGATGATGCGAGCCACGTCGAAAAACAGTGTGCCTTGGGTTTCACAGGCAAAACCGTGCGCTTTGCCCAAAGCATTTTTTTTCGATACCCCGGCTATTGAGAAGGGTTGGCAGGGAAATCCGGCTAGCAGTACATCGTGGTCGGGTACGTCGGATGCTTGTACTTGGGTGATGTCACCAGCAATGGGGTGACCATCGCGGAAGTTCTCGGCGTAGGTTTTTTGCGCGTAAAGATCCCACTCACTGGTAAATACGCAACGCCCGCCTATTTGTTCAAATGCTTTGCGCAGACCGCCGATACCTGCGAAAAGGTCTATGAAATCGAAAGCGCCTTCGGGGCTTTCCTCTCCGAAGGGCAATAGTTGCTGCAATGCATGTGCCAAATAAGGGGGGGGGTTACTTTGCCGGGCCTCCCAGCGGCTGATTGTGCGGACGCCAACGCCCAAGTGCTTGGCAATGACTGCTTGTGTATGGTGTTTGCGGGCTTCGTCCAGATAGGCAAGCGCGGCATCTTGATCGTTAACCAAGGCAAGAGAGGAAGTCATGAGTATCAGTCGTCCGGGAATTATCTGGGTATTTTTGCGGACAATATGACAGGATTAGCTCCCGGTCAAGCAAGTATGTAAACTATCGCAGATGAAGCCAAACAACGAAACATATATCACCTTGATTTGCCGCCAAAATTGCGCCGCCTGCTGCATCGCGCCCTCCATCACCTCACCCTTGCCCGGTATGCCGCACGGCAAACCCGCCGGGGTGCGCTGTGTTCAGCTTTCAGATGACAACCGCTGTGCTGTGTTCGGCCAGCCTGAGCGTCCTGCCTTTTGCGGCAGTTTGCAGCCTTCCCCGGAAATGTGCGGCGCTTCGCGCGAGCAAGCGCTGACTTGGCTCGCTCGATTGGAATTGGCGACGCAGCCGAAGTAGGTGCGAATTCATTCGCACACCCAAATTTCATGTGCGAATAAATTCGCACCTACAAACCCGACCACGATTTTCTGGGATAATCAGCACATCATGCATTTGCACTCCCCGCCCTCTCCCCTGGAGATTTCTTCCGATTGTCCTTGCACCGGCCATTGCAGCACGGCGCTGGGCGATGATATTTGCCGCAGTTGTCAGCGTTCGTTCGAGGAAATTACCCTCTGGCCGGCAATGAGCGAGGAAGAGCGCCGCGCGGTTAACCGGCGCATTGCGCTGGAGCAATGGGAACAATCCATTTCATGAATCAAGGCTTAATCGGGATTTAATCGAATGACATTATTACAAATACTGGGACTGGCTATTATTCAAGGGGCAGCAGAACTGTTGCCGGTGTCGAGTTCGGCGCACGTAATCGTGGCCGAAAAACTGATGGGGCTTGATCCAACCACCCCGGAAATGACGCTTTTGCTGGTGATGCTGCACACGGGCACCATGTTTGCGGTGATTTTCTATTTCTGGAAATCGTGGAAAGAAAGCTTTTTTTCATCCAAAAAAGTATTTTGGGAATCCGCGAAGTTCATCGCGGCGGCTACCGCGCTGACAGGCATCGTGGGGCTGTCGCTTAAATTCCTGATCGAAAAATTCTTCATGAATGATGTGCCACACGCGGAAATCGAGCAGCTATTCGGAAACATGAACCTGATCTCGGCTGCCTTGGCAACGGTAGGTCTGCTGATTCTGTATGCAGGGATTAAAAATCGTGCTGCTGCTGAAAAAGAACGTACTCTGGGCCTGAAGGAGTCTTGCTTCGTGGGCGCGGTTCAGGGCGTTTGCCTGCCTTTCCGAGGGTTCTCGCGTTCTGGTGCGACAATATCCACCGGGCTGCTGTTGGGTATATCAAGGAGAAAAATAGAGGAATTCAGCTTCGCGCTGGCGGTTGTGCTTACTCCGCCAATTATTGTGCGCGAGGCCATGCGATTGATGCACGAGCAGCAAGCCTCCTCGTCGAGCTTGTCCGGGCTGGCCCAAATCTTCATGCCCAGCCTGTTGGGCATGGCGTTCAGCTTTATAGCCGGACTGCTGGCCCTGAAATGGCTTTCGAGCTGGCTGGAAAGCGGCCGCTGGGCGTTGTTCGGGTTATATTGCCTCTGTGCCTCGGCGATTGTTTTTGCGCTTCATCAGAACGGCATTTGACGGCTGAGTTTGGACTCAGCTTTGTTCCCAAGGCAGCCCTGATTTGCGCCAGCCGTTGAGCGTGTTGCGCTGCTTGTCGCCGTCCGCGTCGCCCTCGAAGCCTTCCAGCACGTTGTAGCAATCGGCAAAGCCGGATCGCGTGGCGAGCGCCGCCGCGGCGTTCGAGCGGTGTCCGCTGCGGCAGATGAATATCAGGAGCGATTCGGGATTTACCTGTTGTTCCAGTTGCGCCAGGAAATTCGGGTTGGGCTTCATGCCGGGGTAGCTGGCCCATTCGATCTCCACCGCATCGGGAATGCGCCCCACCCAGTCCAGCTCGGCGCGGGTGCGCACGTCAACCAGCTTTGCGCCGGGCGCGGATTGCATGATTTCGTAAGCCTCTGCGGGCAGCAATGCGCCCTCGTAGGGCAGGTCCATTTCCCGGGCGCGTTGCTGCGCTGTTTGGAGTATTTCAGTAATCTTGCCCATAATCGATTTCCAACGGTATTTAAGCTTTTGACGGCAAATGTTATGCTAGGTGCGCTAGCTGCATACTATCCCAACTGTAATGAAAAATCATCCGCCCGGCCATACCCACAATAAATCGGCGGCCTTTGAGCCGACGCATCCCGAGCGTTTTGCCGCCGCGCAGAAGAGCACCTGGATCAGCATCCTCATCAACCTGTTGCTGACAGTGCTGCAAGTGCTCGCCGGTTATTTCGGCAAATCGCAGTCGTTGATGGCGGACGGCCTGCATTCCCTGTCCGACCTGCTGGCCGACATCATGGTGCTGTTCGCCAACCGGCACGGCAACCGCCACGCGGACGCGCGCCACCCATACGGCCATGCGCGCATCGAAACGGCCGCCACCCTTGTCCTGGGGCTTGCGCTGGCCGGGCTGGGCGTGGGCCTGCTGGTCGCCGCAGGCATGCGTTTGCAGCACCCGGAGGATGTGCAAAAGGTGCATCCTTTCACCTTCTGGATAGCGCTGATCGCGCTGGCTGCCAAGGAAGGCATGTTTCGCTACATGCTGGCGGTCGCCATGCGGGTGCGCTCCCAGATGCTCATCGCCAATGCCTGGCATGCCCGCTCCGATGCGGCCTCCTCTCTGGTGGTGCTGGTCGGCATAGGCGGCAACCTGCTGGGCTACACCTTTCTCGACCTGGTCGCGGCTGCCGCGGTCGGCATGATCATCGCGCACATGGGCGGCAAGTTTGCCCTGGCGGCGCTGGCCGAACTGATAGATACCGGGCTTTCCGAAGAAGAGGTGCAAGTCCTGCGCGAAACGCTGCTTTCCACCCCGGGCGTGCGCGGGCTGCACGAACTGCGCACGCGCAAGATGGCGGACAGCGCGCTGGTGGATGCACATATCATCGTCGATTCGAAAATCAGCGTTTCCGAAGGCCATTACATCGCCGAAATGGCGCGCCAGGCGGTGCTGCACAAGCATGAAGTGCTGGACGTGATGGTGCACATTGACCCGGAAGACGATCTGCTCGCCAAGCCCAATGCCGCGCTGCCGGGCCGCGAGAAATTGCTCAGGCACCTGGAGGGACGCCTTGGGCCGGCGTTGCCCGCCGATTACCGCGCCGTGCTGCATTATCTGGACGGGCATGTGGATGCGGAACTCTTCCTGGAGGCGGGGGAGGCGGTCAACGAGGACATCATCCGTTCGTTGCATGCAAAATGCACCGAGGTTTGCGCAGAAGACCCTTATTTCAACTCCATTCAGTTGCACGTCACCCATGCACAATAATGGTGCGGTTTTGAGCTATTGCGCACCATGAGGGTGCAGTATTTTTTGTCGCCCCATTTCCCGGCTTGTGGCAAAATGGCAAGTTACTGCTTTGAACGGGCATGGCACGCCTCGTGCTACATCCCGGATGGCATGTACCCGGACACGGAATGCGTTTTACGGTTTTTCGTTATTGCAGGCTCGTTTTAAATTAATCTTGAGGGAGAGAGAATCATGGCCAAAACGGCTGCCGATGTTTTGAAGATTGTGAAGGAAAACGAAGTCAAGTTCGTGGATTTCCGTTTTACGGACACCCGCGGCAAAGAGCAGCACGTGGGCGTGCCGGTCAGCCATTTCGGCATGGATAAATTCGAGGAAGGCCACGCCTTCGACGGCTCTTCCATCGCCGGCTGGAAGGGCATCCAGGCTTCCGACATGCTGCTGATGCCGGATCCCGATTCCGCCTATATCGACCCCTTCATGGACGAAACCACCCTGATCCTGTCCTGCGACGTGATCGAGCCGTCCGACGGCAAGGGCTATGACCGCGACCCGCGTTCCATTGCCAAGCGTGCCGAAGCCTACCTGAAGGCATCCGGCCTGGGCGACACTGCCTACTTTGGCCCGGAACCCGAATTCTTCATTTTCGATTCCGTGAACTGGCAAATCGACATGTCCGGCTGCTTCTGCAAGGTGAATTCCGAAGAAGCTGCCTGGGCTTCCGCCGAGAAATTCGACGGCGGCAACACCGGCCACCGTCCCACAGTGAAGGGCGGCTACTTCCCGGTTCCCCCGGTTGACAGCCTGAACGACATCCGCGCCGCGATGTGTTTGGCTTTGGAAGAGGCTGGTGTTCCCGTCGAAGTGCATCACCACGAAGTGGCGACAGCCGGACAGTGCGAAATCGGCACCCAATTTAGCACGCTGGTTAAGCGTGCCGATTGGACGCAGGTACTGAAATACGTAGTACACAACGTTGCGCACCAGTATGGCAAAACTGCTACCTTCATGCCCAAGCCTATCGTTGGCGATAACGGTTCCGGTATGCATGTGCACCAGTCCATCTGGAAAGACGGCAAAAACCTGTTTGCAGGCAACGGCTATGCCGGACTGTCCGAGTTTGCGCTGTTCTACATCGGCGGCATCATCAAGCACGCACGTGCGCTGAATGCGATTACCAACCCCGGCACCAACTCCTACAAGCGCTTGGTGCCCGGCTTCGAGGCTCCGGTGAAACTGGCTTACTCAGCTCGTAACCGCTCCGCTTCGATCCGCATTCCTTATGTGCAAAGCGACAAGGCGCGCCGCATCGAAACCCGCTTCCCCGATCCGACAGCCAACCCGTACTTGGCTTTCACCGCGCTGATGATGGCCGGCCTGGACGGCGT
>JBGPSQ010000134.1:0-8180 GCA_041490205.1 Gallionellaceae bacterium | reverse complement strand
TATGCCATCGCTTCGGAAAACTATGCACTGCTCTGGGCTCAATTGGACACGGAATATTTCCTGCGCCACGAACCGCATGAAATCGCCTGGCACACGCGCTTGCTCGCATCCCGCGTCAACAGCCCCGCACCCATCGTCAAGGCGCGCCTTTCACGGATCGGCGAAGGCATACAGGTTTTGGTCTACGGCCCCGACCGCCCCTATCTCTTCGCGAACATATGCAGCTTCTTCGAGCGGCTCAACTACAACATCATGGAAGCGAAAATCCACACCACCCAGCACGGTTACGCGCTGGACAGCTTCCTGGTGATGGACGTGGGCGATGCCAAGACTCTCTACCGCGACGTGATGAGTTATATCGAACATGAATTGTCTCAGCGGCTGGCTGGGAGCGATACTCCCCCGGCTCCGCTGGGCGGGCGCGTCAGCCGCCAGCTCAAGCATTTCCCGATCGCCCCGGAAGCCGACATCAAGCCGGATGGCAAGGGCCAGCTCCTGCTCTCGATCGTCGCGGGCGACCGCCCCGGCTTGCTGGCGCGCATCGCTCAAGTGCTGGCCCGGCACCGCATTGACCTGCATAGCGCCAAGATCAACACGCTGGGTGCGCGCGCGGAGGACAGCTTCTGGATTTCCGGAAAGACACTGGAACAGCCGCAAGCAGTTGAAGCGTTGCGCGCGGAACTGCTGAAACAATTGGAGGGCTGATCCCTCCGTTCACCGGATTGCGTTCAGTGCGGCTTGTATGTGATCGAGAAATGCACGTGTCTTGGCGGGTAAATAGCGCCGGGTAGGCATCACTGCCCATGCGGGTACGGAAGGAAAACACCACTCCGGCAGCACCCGCACCAGCCGGTGCGATCTTACGTCAGGCTCGGCAAAGCGATCCGGCAAAGCGCCTATTCCCGCGCCATCCAACAGCAGTTGCTGAATGACGCCCGGCGAATTCAGGGTGAGCTTGCCCGGTGGAACCTGCTCCCATACTTTTTTTCCGTTCATCAGCTTCCACGGTATGGCCGTGCCGCGAGCTGACAACTGCCGCACGCAGTTGTGCGCCATCAGATCATCCGGTTGCGGCGGCGCCGCATGCAGGGCAAGGTAAATCGGGCTGGCATACAGGCCGAAATTTTGTTCATCTATCTTGCGCGCAACCAGGGTGGAGTCATTCGCCAATTCACCCATGCGGACCACCAGGTCGAAATGCTCACCGATCAAATCCACGCGCCTGGAAGTCAGGTCCAGATCAAGCTGTACTTCGGGATATTGCTCAACGAAAGTGGCGATGGCTCCGGAGAGCTGCTGTTGGGCGTAATCTCCGGGCATGGAAACGCGCAGGCGCCCGCGCGGCTGCCTCTCCTGACTTTTGGCAAAATCGTTCGCCGCTGCCACCTCCTCGGCGACGCGCTGGCATTGCTCCAGAAAAGCCTGGCCAAAGTCGGTCAGGCTCTGCCTGCGCGTGGTGCGCACCATAAGCTGCTGCCCGAGCGTTGCCTCAAGATTGGAGAGGCGGCGCGACACCGTGGCCTTGGGCATGTCCAGACTCTCGGCGGCGCGCACCAGGCTCCCCTCCTCCGCAATGGCGGCAAACAGCAGAAAGTCTTCCGAAGAGATTTTTGATTGTTCCATATATGGAACAGTCTAACTCATTTTATGGGATTTATCTTATCCGGTTATATGTCTAATATTCTACTCAACAATTAACCAGTTGCCTGATACAGGCAGGAAGGAGTTTTCAATGAACCGGACAAACAGTATTGAAACGGTGGAACGCTCTCGCTCAATCGAGCAAATCGTAAAAGGTCTGCTCACCAGCGATGGCGCAGGCGTCAAACTGACGCGCGTCCTGGGGCAGCAATTGCAGCGCCGCCTGGATCCATTCCTGATGCTGGATGCGTTTGGCAGCGACAACCCGGATGACTATATCGCCGGTTTTCCCGACCATCCCCATCGCGGATTCGAGACGGTGACTTACATGCTGGCGGGGCGCATGCGCCACCGCGACAGCGCCGGACACGAGGGCCTGCTGCAGAACGGCGGCGTGCAATGGATGATGGCGGGCCAAGGCGTCATCCACTCCGAAATACCGGAGCAGCAGGATGGTGTGATGGAGGGTTTTCAGCTTTGGCTGAACTTGCCCGCCCGCACCAAGATGACCCCTGCCTGGTACCGCGACATTCCGGCCGAGAAGATTCCGGAGTATGGCACGCCCGAAGGCGCGACGGTGCGGGTGATCGCAGGCGAAAGCAACGGTGTGGCAGGCGCCATACAGCGCGAGGATACCGAACCGCTCTACCTGGACATCGAGCTTCCGGCAGGCGTCAGCTTCGCAGGCAGGATTCCCGCTATGCACAACGCATTTATCTACGTGTATCGCGGAGCGGTGGTGATAGACGGAAAGCGGGTTGAAGCAGGACGCATGGGTATTCTTTCCAATGCCGCCGGTGCCGATGGCGTGCAAATCGTGCCGGATGGTGCGTCCAGGCTGATTCTCATTGCAGGCAAGCCCATCGGCGAGCCGATCGTTCAGTATGGGCCGTTCGTCATGAACACCAAGGAAGAGATTTTTCAGGCCATCAATGATTTCCGCGAAGGCCACTTCGCCGAAACGAATTGATGTCTGGGATTGCAGAGCCGTATAAACTTAATTTTTGAAAGGAACATAGACCATGGAAACACTGAATCGTTTTGGCCCCCTGATCGGGCGCATATTGATCGCCTTCATATTCATCTTCGCCGGATACGGCAAGATAACCGGCTTTGAAGGCACCGTTGGCTACATCGCCAGCAAATCACTGCCGTTGCCGCAGCTTGCCGCAATCGGCGCGATCATCGTCGAGTTGGGCGGCGGATTGATGCTGGTGGCAGGCTGGAAGGCACGCTGGGCTGCCGCGGCGATGGCAGTGTTCACGCTGCTGGCCGCGCTGATTTTCCACAACTTCTGGGCGGCGCCCGCGGATCAAGTGCAAAACCAGATGATCCACTTCATGAAGAACATCTCCATGCTGGGCGGGCTGCTCTATGTCATCGTGCATGGCAGCGGGCCGCTCTCGGTGGACAAGGAGCGATAGAAAAAGTCAGTACGCTTCCGCAACCCTTTCCTTCATGGGCGAGGGTTGCCTTATTTTGAATCCATCACCCACACCCCGTCCCAATCTTCCGGCGGGGGCGCTTGCTTGAGATGCTGAGCACGCTCGAGATAAAGCTTGCTCGGCTGGTCGTTTGGATTGAGCACTGCGCATTCCTGGAACAACTTGATCGCGGAATCCCAGCGGCGGCTGCGGTAGGCGGTGAGGCCGTCCTTGAACAGGCCCAGCACCTCGGCGATGTTGGGGAAGGTTTCCGGTGTGTGGTAGGCGAGGATTTCATACACGCCGACCGGCTCGGTCTTGCCCTTGACCACCACGCGGTCTATCTCGCGCTTGCGGTAGGTGCCGTTGAGCTTGCGGATGGTGAATTCGCTCACCAGGATGCGCGCGCCGTATTGCTTGCAGGCCGATTCCAGGCGCGAGGCCAGGTTCACGCCGTCGCCGATGATGGTAAAACCCATCTGCTTGTTTGAGCCGATATTACCTGCAACCACGGTATCTGTATTCAGGCCGATACCGATGTTGACCGGCAGCCTGCCTTCCGAGACGCGCTGGCGGTTCCATTTGTTCAACGTGTTGATCATGCCGATGGCGGCGCGAACTGCGCGGTCGGCGTCGTCCTCGTGCGTGACGGGGATGCCGAACGCCGCCATGATGGCGTCGCCGATGAACTTGTCGAGCATGCCCTCCTCGCGCTGTATGCAATCCACCATCAGCGTGAAGTATTCGTTGAGCAAGGAAACCGTGCCCTGTGCGCCAAGCTGCTCGGTCAGTGTGGTGAAGCCGCGAATGTCGGAGAACAGCACAGTAGCCTCCACATTCTGCCCGCCCAGCAGTTCCGCGCCGGTGGCCACCATGCGGTCGGCGATGCGGGGATCCATGTAGCGCGACATGGTGGATTTCAGCCGTTTTTCGTTGCTGATGTCCTCGATCACCATCATCGAGCCGATGCGCTTGTGATCCATGTCAAGCAGCGGCTGGACAGTGAGGTTGACCGACACTTTTTCATTGCCCGCTTCGAGCGTGGCATCCACCAGCGCCTGCTGCTCGCCGGTGGCCTCCACATGCTGTAGCTTTTCCATCACCCAGGCATTGGCCCCGGAAAAGACTTCGGCTGCTGGGCGGTGCAGCACGTCCTTCGCTTCTATCCTCAGGATGCGCAGGCAGGCGGCGTTGCAGGTGGCGATCCTGCCCGCCTCGTCCAGTGTCACCACGCCGTTGGACATGGATTCCAGCATGGCCTCGTTATAGTTCTTCATCTCCTGCACGTCGGCGAACAGCTTGGCGTTTTCCAGCGCGATGGAAACCTGTGCGGTGAAGGCGCGCAGCCGCGCCTCATCCTCGTTGGTAAAGGGGCCGCCGCGCTTGTTGAGCACCTGGGTGGCGCCTATGGTCTTGCCGTGCTTGTTCACCACCGGCACGCACAGGATGGATCGGGTGAAAAACCCCGTCTTCCTGTCGAATTCCGGATTGAAGCGCAGGTCTGCGTAGGCGTGGGGAATGTTGATGGTCTTGCCGGACTCGAATACCGCGCCCGCAATGCCGACGTTGCTGGGCAGGCGAATCTGCATGGAATCGAGCCCCTGCCCGACTTCCGACCATAGCTCGCTGGTTTTATCGTCGTGCAGGAACAGGGTGGAACGTTCCGCGTTGAGCATGCGGGTCGCTTCGCTCATCACCTTTTGCAGCAGGGAGCCGAGCTTGATGTCGGAAGTCATCTCCGAGACGATGTTGATGAATTCCAGTTCCTGTCTGCGCACCTGTTCCAGCCGCTCGATGAACTGCGCGCTTTGCAGGGCCAGCGAGCCTTGTGCCACCATTGCCTCGAAAAGCGCAAGTTCGTGCTGGGTGAATTTCCCTTGTTTCCTGTTCAGCGCCTGCGCCACGCCGATGATTTCGCCCTTGGCGGTGCGTACCGGCACGCACAGGATGCTGCGGGTGACAAAGCCGGTTTGTTCGTCCACGCTGCGGTTGAAACGCGGATCGGCGTAGGCGTCATGCACCACGAGGCCCTTGCCGGTGTTGAATACATAACCCGCCACGCCGGAAGAATTGAGGAAACGTATCTCGCGCTGATGTGTTTCCAGCGCCACGCGCGAGTAGAGTTCGCCGGTTGCGGGATCGTTCAGGAACAACGAGCCGCGTTCCGCACCCAGTTCCTCAACGGTCAGCTTAATCAGCTCATCAAGCACCGTATTCAGAGAATCGGTCGCAGAAATTCTCCTTGAAATTCCGAGCAGAAGTTCTGTTTCGCGCAGCCGCTTTTTCTGGGCGGCAGCGCCATCCCTGCTGGCGCTTGATTTGGCAACACGTTTGTCCATAAATCCCTCCCCAGGTTCTAATGGCGCTCCATGGTTTGACGCATTGCCGCGACCATGTCGCGCAACTGGCGGATTTCCCCCTGCATTTCCGCCTGCTGGGTGCGCAATGCTTGTTCCTGCCCGAATTGCGCCTGTTCAAGCTGTCTGCGCAACGCGGCGGCGATTTCCTTGAGTTGGGAGGTCTCCTTGGCAAAGGCGGCTTCGGATACGCGCAGCGCTACGTCCTTTTCGAGGTGGGTTTGTTCCAGGGCGTCGCGCAATTTGACGATGGCTTCCCGCATCTGCCCGGTTTCACGCTCCGCTTCCAGCCTGGCTTGGCGCACAGCATCCTCGTAGCGGTTTTGCGCGCGTTCCAGTTCGGCGCGCAATTCCGCCACTGTGCGCTGTAACTCGCGCACCTGTATGGCAGCCTCTTCCAGGTTTGGATTGGGCTGGTTTGGATCGGCGATCTTGGAAACTGCTTTCACCAGTTGCTCTCCCCCGCTTGCTATCCCTCGGTTCGCCGCTGGCCATTGGCGCTTATTTATATATTGTATGGGCGACGCAAGACCACAATATCAAGAAGTCCAAAATAAAACAATATGCCGGATGATATATCCAGGCTACGGCATGCGCCGGAACCGCTCATGCGCCCCGGATGGGTTTCAGGAGCTCGAACCAGAACGCACTGCACAATCCGGCTACCAGGCACAACCCGGCTTGGTTCGCTGTGATCGGGGCAAAATGAAATACTGCGCGAAGCTCGGGAAGCGTCAGCGCGAGCGCGAGAAAGCCGGAAGCTCCGCCAACCACCCACCACAGCGCCGGGTTGCGGCTGCGCAGCATGTACATGATGGCGTGCTGCCATGACCGGTTGGTCAGGATCAGGCCGAGGTTGCCGCTGACAAGCGTCAAAAATGCCATGGCGCGTGCCTGCGTTTCCGGCATGCCGCCGTGCAGCGCATAACCCAGCACGGCGAGCGCGGCCAGCAGCAACACCAAGCCCTGCAGCATGCTGAGCCAGAAAGTGCGCGCGCCGAACAACGGTTGTTCCCGGTCACGCGGGGGGCGGCGCATAACATTGTCTTCCGCCGGTTCTGCTTCGAAGGCAATAGAGCATGCGGGGTTGATGATCATTTCCAGGAATACGATGTGCACCGGCTCGAATACCGGCGGCCAGCCCAGCAGCAGCGGAATCAATGACAATCCGGCGATGGGGAGATGCACGGCGAAAATATAGGCCATGGCCTTGTGCAGGTTGTCGAAAATGCCCCGTCCGATGCGCACGGCGCGCACGATGGAAGCGAAGTCGTCGTCCAGCAGCACTAGTGCAGCGGCCTCGCGCGCCACATCGGTGCCGTGCCCGCCCATGGCGATGCCGATGTGAGCCGACTTAAGCGCAGGGGCATCGTTTACGCCGTCGCCGGTCATCGCCACCACTTCGCCGTTTGCCTTGAGTGCATTGACCAGCCGCAACTTCTGCTCCGGCACCATGCGCGCGAAAATATTGCTATGGCGCACTCGTTCGCGCAATGCCGCATCATCCATCTTTTCCAGTTCGGCACCAGTGGTGATGCCACCCTTGCCTGCAACCAGCCCGGCCTCCCGTGCGATGGCTTGAGCGGTGGCCGGATAATCGCCAGTGATCATCACCACGCGGATTCCTGCCGTGACGCATTCTTCAAGTGCGGCAGCCACGCCGGGACGCACCGGGTCGGCCAGGCCCACCAGCCCCAGAAAAGTGAAATCGAAATCATGCTGGATGTCCGGCCATTCCTGTCCAGAGTAACTGGCGCGCGCCACGCCCAGCACGCGCATGCCCTTTGCGGCCAGCGCATTGACCTGCGCTTCCAGACTGGCCAGTTGAACTTCATTGAGATGGCATAGGTCAGCCACAGCTTCGGGTGATCCCTTGGCGGCGACGACATACTCCTCGCGTCCGCGCGCGCGCCACACGTGCGAGAGCGCAAGCAGATCAGGCGAAAGCGAATATTCGTGCGCCAGCTCCCAGTCGCCGTGCAGATGCTCGGTGTCGGCGAGATGACGTGAGCCGAGTTCGTGCAGCGCTTTTTCCATGGGGTCGAAGGGCGCGGTTTCGCTGGAGAGGATGGCGAATTCAACCAGTTCGTGGAATGATTCCGGCAACTCGGCGGCATCGGCAACTTCGAACACGGACTCATCGGCCACGAGTTGCCGCACTGTCATGCGGTTGTGAGTGAGCGTGCCGGTCTTGTCTACGCACAGCACGGTAGCGGATCCCAATGCCTCCACTGTAGGGATGCGGCGAGTGAGTACCCGGTGCCGGGAGATGCGCCAGGCGCCCATGGCGAGGAATACGGTCAGCACCACCGGGTATTCTTCCGGCAGGATGGACATCGCAAGCGTAATGCCCGACAGCAGGCCACGCAGCCAGTCGCCGATCAATAGGCCGTGAATGGCGACCAGCAGCAGGCTCAGCAACACGCCGATGATGGCGATATTGCGCACCAGTTTGCCGATTTCCTTTTGCAACGGCGTGGCATCGGGAATTTGATCCTGCAAGGCTCGGCCAATCTTCCCGATTTCGGTGCGCATTCCTGTTGCCAGCACGCGCGCAGCGCCCCGCCCCCCTACCACCATCGAGCCTGAGTAGACGAAGGGTGTATCCTCCCCCCCGGGTGGCAATATTTCTGCCTCACCGGGCCGGGCTATTTTGCGCACGGGCACCGATTCGCCGGTCAGGAGGGATTCATCGGTTGCGAAATCGTTACAGGAAATCAGTACGGCATCAGCCGCCACTCGGTCGCCTTCTGAAAGG
>JBGPSQ010000133.1:0-8195 GCA_041490205.1 Gallionellaceae bacterium | reverse complement strand
CGTATTTGCACTGAAAGCGGCTGCGGTAAGGCTCCACCAGCTCCACCAGTTGCAGCGAAGCATCCGCATCCCACGGATAGGCGTACATGACAAAGCCCAGCGGATCGGCGTAAAAGCGCGCCATATCCTCTGCAAGCAGAACATCCGGGTGGGTGGATTTATTTTTCGCCAATTCGTTTCCGGGCCTGGGCGATGGTGTTGGCGAGATCGAGCTTGCCGCGATGGTCGATCACCTGGCGTTCCTGGAATTCCTCCGGCGCATAGGCGCACAGCAGGAAAATCAGCAGCCGGTCGCTGCCTGCCATGGCGCGGCGCTCCGCCTCGCGCTTGAGCTTCGCCACGCTGGCCTTGCGCGCCGCTTCATAGCGCTTCATAAAGGAGGGATCGGCGCGCCAGCGCCACGCGGTGACGCGATGCACGCCGGTTTCCTCCGCCGCCTCGTTATAGCGCGCGCCGCCCTCGACATAGCCCAGGAAAATTTCCTGGCGTTCGGTGAGGGTCTCTTCGGGAATGGGGTCGGTTACTGGTAGTTCGTCTTTTTTGGCCATGAAGCGATGCTATCGCTGCATGGCCAAGTTAAGGGCATTGCGGGGATGAAGCGATGGGGGGCTCTACGCTCCACCCGCCCTGCCATCACTCCGGGCTGGTGATGCGGGGCATGGTGGCTTCGTACAGGATGTTCGTGGTGCGGACAAACTTCTTGACGGCCAGGGCTATATCCAGCGGTATCTTGCCTTCCGCATTTTTCGCGAGCAGGTCGGCGCCGTTGTCGATCAGCAACTGCACGATGTTGGAATATCCCTTTTCGGTGGCCTGGTGCAGGGGGGTGGTTCCGTTGATGGAGAAGTTGACCCCGGTATGCATGTCCAGCAGTATGCGCACCGTGGTAATGTCCCCGCGCGCGATGGCGAACAGCATGCGGTGGCGGGCGCTCGCTGCGTCCAGGTCCAGTATATCGTCCACTACTTCATCGGGGGTTTCGAGCGGTTCTCCCGCATGCGTTGGCAATACTTTGAATGCGCGGTTAAGCAGCGTGATCGCAATCAGGCATCCCAGGGAAGCAAGCAGCACGGTCTGGCTCACGCCGATGTCCTCGGCCAGGTCTTGCGGCAGGTTGGCGCCTATCGCCAGGATGGAAATCACCAGCAGCACCAGCATTTGCAGGTAGCGGAACATGGCGATGACCACCACCGCAACCATCGAGGCAAGCAGCATTTTCCGGTTGATCAGGCCGCTCTCGTAACCTTCGGGAAGGTTGGCGAGCAAACTCATCAGAGCCACGGCTATCAGAACGATCAGCTCTTTTTTGGTGAATTGCAGCTTCATGAAGCCTCCCATCGCGTTGACTTGATATTAAGCCAAGCCGCCTTGCTTGCACCCAGGCTTGGCAAACCTTGGGTAGCAAATTAGCATGCCAATTTGTATTGGTATATCAGTATTTACACTGACGTGTATCATGTTTGCATCAGGGTTATTTGACTGGGCTGCCATTGCCGGAGTGCGATTTGCATGGGAAAGCGGCATGTTCATCCGCCTGTCCTGGGTATTGCTCAAAAAATCAGCAGCGTCACTCCTCGGCGCCACCCTGAGTGATGTGATCCTTGACCTGGTTGTCCGCGTATTGAATGTGCGCGAGTATGTTGGCGAACGGCCAGTGGTGGAACCATTCCAGGAACTGCTCCTCCCCGGCTAATTCCAGCTTTCTCCTGAGATGGAGCGCTTCCTGTATCAATTGCCTGTGCTTTTGCTTGTGCGCCTCGATCTCGGGGTAGCCGAACTCGGCCATCAGCATCTCTTCGGTGGCAAAGTGCAGGGATGAATAGGAAATTACGTCGTCGATGAGCCGGTAAATGTCTTTCCGCGGCGCGTTGTTTTTCACGGCCTCGGTCAACAGGTTGAACATGCTGACGAGTTCCTGATGCTGCTCGTCGATTACAGGCACGCCAGGCATTTTCGTTCTCCTGTTCCTTGATTGCGGATGAAATTGGAAAGCAGGCCGGATTCCTTGCCTGCAAAATAGCACATCGTCCGTTGATTGAAAATATGCGGGTGCGGTGTAGGGTATGACCCGCACCGGCCTGGCGCGCTAACGATGTGCTTTTATGCCCGCTGCATCAGCGCTGCTGACGGGCTGCAATGGCATGGATACGGCATAAGTGTTAGCATGCGCGGCTGTCTGGGTTCGTGAGAAACCCGGGCTATAGAATGATAAAGAGGAGGATGGGATGGGCTTTTTTTCCAAAATGATGGGCAATGACCTAAAGAAAACGGAATCGATCAGACCTGCCGATCCGGCAGGAGGAATTGCCTACGATCCAGAGTTGGTGGGCAATCTCAAGGATGACCACAAGGAGCTGGTGCGCATCTACACCGCCATCAAGTCGGCTTCAACCGAAAACCGTTTCGGCGACATTGCCAATTTATTGTCCAATTTCAAGCTGACCTTCCAGACGCATCTTGCGGTGGAGAACGTGCGGTTTTACGTTTATGTGCAGCAGCACATGGCAATCGACGCGGACACCTCGAATTTTATCGCGGACGTGCGCAAGGAAATGAACAACATTGCCCGCGCCGTCCTGAAATTCGTGGACAAATACATGGCCGTGCCGCCCACCCCGTTTTCTGCGACAGAGTTTAATGCCGAACTCGATGGAATCGGCCCCGTGCTCATCGCGCGAGTGCAATTGGAAGAAAGCAGGCTCTATTCGCTCTATCAGCCCTAACCGGCGAAGACGAGTTTTACCGGGTGAAGGGGAAGATGGCAATGAAGAGGATCGCATGGGTCGTCATGGCTTGCGTGACGCTGGCAGCCAGCCATGTTTTTGCCGCAGATTCGGAAAAGGGCGCTGCCGCGCCGCAAGCGTGCCGGGGTGACGCATCGTTCTTTCTCGCCTACTTGAGCAAGAAAAAGGACTCGACCCCGGCAAGCTTTCCGAATGACACCTTGTATCGCTTCATTTCGCAGGTGCCTTATATCTATTCGTCCGAGCTGCTTGATGCCAGTGTCGTCAAATCAGAGCGCGATTACTCTGTAAAGATAACGCTGGCTCCGGCAGCGGCCGAAAGATTCAACACCCTGGCCAATGCAAACGCAAAGGCTCAAGACCGCCATGACTTCGATGAACTCGTGGCCCTCGCACTGGTCATCGATGGCCGCCCCAGGGATGTGTTCCAGGGCATGTTTCACCCCATAAGCGGAAATGTCGTTTATTGGAGCATCGCCCCGAGCTTGACGCAGTCCGAGGCCGAAGAGATCGCAGCGGCCATCAACTGCAAGAACTAGCTGTTACTTCCCCATGGCCCAACGGCCCGTTAAGGCCGCTTGAGTTGTCCTTTGTGTTTACACCATTCGCCGCGCCAGCAAGCGGTTTCAGCGAGCAGATACCTTGCCGCACAGCTTGAGGTTGTACCAAGTGGCCTTGGCCACCGGCAGGTAGCTATCTAAATCGGCAGGCGGCAGGGTTAACTGCTCCTCACTGGCTTCTTCGGCCGCACGGGTATCCTTGAGGATACGCAGGCACTCGTCCTTGTGGCCGAGGTGATACTGGGTGATGGCCAAGTCGTTGCGCACTGCATCGATCTCGACCCAGTTCAGGAATTTCTGGCACTGGCTATAGAATGCGTTGAGCGTTTCGTAAGCCTGCACATAATCTTTTGAGCGATACAGGCCGGTGAATGTGTCACGCCGATCCGTGCGCTCCTTCGGCTTGCATCCCGCAGGCGGCAGGTAATAAGTACCTTCAAACCATACGTTCGCACCGCAATAATCCGTGCACGCCGCCTCGTCCTTGGCGCGCACCTCCAAGCCGCCGGGCACGGGCTTGAACGTGATCAGGCAGGGCGGCTCCGCTCCGTTATCCCATTGTTCGGCGTGACCCGTGCCGTCCTTGATTTTACCGGCCAGGTCGCACACATGGGCATTCCGGCCGATGTAGTCTATCTGAAATTGCAGCGCCCCTTTCACGTCGGCGGTGATGGAAAGCGAGCCCCTGGCTCCCTCCGTTTCGTAGTCTCCGGGTGCGGGCGATTGGGCGAGTGCGGCAGGCGCTGCCGCCAGCGCGGCGAGGTAAACCAGGAATGCTCTAAACATATGTGATATAAGCGCTCCGGCTGTTTCTGCGGCAAGCCCAGTGCGAACGGGCCTGGCACCCGGTGCATCCTGCCGTGCTACTGCTCGTCCTGCCACTCGATGAATTCGTAGTCATTGGTTTCGCGGTGGCCGCCGTAGTGGCCGAATGAGTCGAGGTGCAGTTTGCCGCCTTGTATCTCGCCGCTGAAGTCCATCGTTACCTGCAACATCCTCGTGGAAAACGAGATATGGTTACCCTTGATGCTGACCTTGCCGTGCGGGAGGTTGCCTCCCTTCCGGTTGAACCATCCGTGCATGGTTTCAGGCGTGCCGGAGGTGCTGGCTTCAATTACCTCTCCATCCGGATAAAAGCGGATGTATGTCCAGATGGGCTGGTTCAGGAAAACAGATGCCTGAGTGGTGCGGTACAAGCCGTCGTACCTTGGCTGCGCATCTCCCGGGGAGCCGAGCGCCGTGCTGCAAGCGGCGGCGAGAAGCGGGATCAGTGCGGCGCAGAAAAGCTGCCGGATCATGATGTTGCCCAGCTTGAATTCCGATCCACCCACTTGATCGCATGCGAATACCACGCTGCGCTGGCGAGGAAGCCGAAACAGGCCACGGCGGGGGGGGTGGTCATCTCTGCCCCATATTGGATCCCCAGGACGATCGTGCCAACGAAAGCGCCTGCGGCGATGGCGATGCACGTCCAGACGAAAGCCATTGCCGCGCGCCTGCTATTGATGCCCAGCAGGGCGGCGTACACCATTAGGGGCATGTTGTCCTTGCGTATCATGATTGCATTCTCCCGGAATCAGGCATGATGGGTAGTTTAGGCCGGATGGGTTGTTCAAGCATCCAGGGAAATGTGCGAATTGTCCTGGCCATTGGCCGAGTTGCTCACCAGCCGGTACACGATGCCGGTCACCAGCAGGGCGGCGAGCAGCAGGCCGTACTGCACGGGGTTGAAGGCGTCGGCGGTCTTGTCCGCGCCAGCGGTGATCGCCTGCATCGGCTGCACGATCAGTTCGCGGATGATGGAGATCATGGCCACCACCACGAACACGCGCGCATATACGCGGCCGGTCTGGATGTAGTTGATCTCCGCCGAAATCAGCGTGGAAAGTGTCCAAAGAATGAACAGCGAGCCCAGTGCGTGGAAGAAGCCCTGCGAGGCATTGCCTTCGTGCCAGGCCAGGATAATCTTCGCGCCCACGTCCCAGATCACCATCGCGCAGGCGATGCCCAGCACCAAGGCGAGCAAGACATGGATGAGCTTGTTGAACCCGTTCATCCCCGCGATCAGCTTTTTTTCGAACATACGGCAGTCCTCTTTATTCTTGCGCCTGCGTATTATGACGATGAACGGGGAAAAGGCAAATTCAGGGAAAGCCCCAGAAATGTATCCGGGCGCGGCCCGCATGCTTGCGTCCTGCACTGGCCTGATACATAATGTGCATTACATTTGCATTACACGGGAGCGATGCCTCATGAAAACCGCCACCATGCCCGCACTGCGTGTGCAGCCTGAATTAAGGAAGGCTGCCGAAGAAACCCTGCGCCCCGGAGAAACGCTCTCGGCCTTTGTCGAGGACGCGCTGCGCCGCAATGTAGAACTGCGCCGCGCCCAACAGGCATTTATCGAGCGAGGACTGGCTTCGCGTGAGGAAGCAAGGTTAAGCGGAAAATACGTTTCCTCCGGGAAAGTGCTGGGCAAACTTTCAGCGCGCCTTGAGAAAGCCGCGCGCAAAAAGCCCGCCCGATGAAATACCGTGTCCGCTTCACGCCGGAAGCGGAGCATGATTTATTGCGCCTGTTCGATTTCCTGCTGGCACAGGACGCCGTTGCCGCAGGCCGTGCCCATGGCGCCATCGCCAAGGCCATCGAATTCCTTGAGCTATTCCCCTTTTCCTGCCGCAAGGCGGAAGGCGCGGACAACAGCCCCTTCCTGCGTGAATTGCTGATCCCGTTTGGCGGTGCGGGCTATGTCGCGCTATTCGAGATTGACGACAACAAAATCGTGACGATTCTCGCGGTCAGGCATCAGCGGGAAGAGGATTACCACTGAACACGGCGGCATGAAGCCGCCGCGCAATCAGAACTCGTACTCGATCTGCGCGCGGAAGGTGTTTTTGGGCGCGATGCGGCTGATGCCAATCAGCCATGCCGCGTTGTAGCGGATGTACTGCCGCCCGCCCAGGGGGAGCTTGCCCATAATCGCCGGTCCGGCGAGGTGGGACTGGTTGGACTGGTTGCCCCACCTGTCCCAGGTGCCCATGCCGCCCAAACCTTGCAGCCCGTATTCCAGTGCGGATTGCCAGCGGTATTTGACCTGCCACTGGTAACCCAGGTTGGTGGAAAATGGCGTGCCGGTTTCATCGGGCTGGCCGTAGGAATGGCGGAAGATCAGGTTGCCGTTCAATTGCAGCTTGCCGAAATCGGTCTGCAGCAGGGGACCGGCGGCTATCTCCCACGAGGCGTTTGCGCTCAGCGGCGCTTCGATTTCGGTGACGAGCCCCAGGTCCACCGGGTATTGCCCGGTCTCGGTGAGCTGGAATTTGTTTTCCCATTCGGCCAGGTTGGAGGGCTGCCCCGCTGAGCGCTCCTGCTTCAGGTAGATTTCGGTGAACCAGTGCTCGCTCGCGCCGTAGCCCAGGCCGATGCTGGCGCCCTGTGCACCTGGGTTGCCGGGCTTGGGCGTGGCGGTGCCGGTTTTGACATCCACTTCGCGCTCGCCGTATTCCACGGCGGGCAGGAAAATATAATCCGCAGGATTGGCCCATGCGGCAGATGCGAAGACCATCCCGCCGAAAACAAATCCAAGGGTGAGAGTTCGTGCCGAAAGCAGCGGGGGGTTAGTCAACCGGAAAAACGGAATTAGCCACGGATCAACACGGATGGACACGGATGAAACAGCAGGTTGTCCGTCAGGTGGAGACCACGCAAGAGGTGCGGCTGATGGTCTCGACATGATGTCAATCCACCCGGCGAAAATCCGTGTTCATCCGTGTTGATCCGTGGCTAGTCTGCATTGCCGTGGGTCATGCTTTCTTCTTGATGGGGTGCTTGTACGCCACCCATTTCATGCCTGCGCCTATGATGATGAGCGCTGCGACATAGAACACCAGTTGCATCCCGGCGGGGCGGGCGTCATAGCCGATCAGGCTGTGCAGCAGCATGCCGGGCAGGCCGTCCTGCGGCAGGATGTTCGAGGTGTCCCACACAGGGGTTGCCAGGCTGGGCAGCAAATCCGCCTGGATCAGGAAATGCGCGGCCTGCGAGGCCATGCCCGCGGCCAGCAGCAGCACCAGCACGCCGGTGGCGCTGAAAAACCAGCGCAATGGGATGCGCAGCAGCCCGGCATACACCAGGTATCCCACCGCCACGCCCGCCAGCACGCCCATGGCCCCCCCCATCATCATCGTCACGGCGCTGCCGTTGCTGCCTGCCGCGATGCCGTAGAGGAACAGCACGGCTTCCGAGCCTTCGCGCAGCACCGCCAGCCCCACGATCACCAGCACCGCCGAAAGCTCGCTGCTGCCGTCGCGGATATTGTTGCTCACTGCCTTGGCGTTGGCGGCGAGCTGGGCGCCGTGCGAGGCCATCCAGATGTTGTGCCAGGCCAGCATCACCACCGCCACGCCGAGCACAGTGGCATTGAAAATCTCCTGCCCGATGCCGTTGGCCAGGTTGCCGATCACATCGGCGAAACCGGCCACCAGGGCAGCACCCAGCAGCCCGGCCAGCACCCCGCCCGCCAGCCAGCGGCGGCTGCCGGGAATGGCGCGCGTCGCGGCGGAGATGATGCCGATGATGAGCGCGGCCTCGAGCACCTCGCGGAAAACGATGATGGCTGTGGCAAGCATTTATGTGTTCCTATTTATTGGGAGGAATATCCGATTGGACGATGATCACGCCTCTGGCTGTGGCTCCGTGGAATTCGCCCTGGAAATTGTAGCGTCCCGGCTTGAGCGGGCCGACATAGACCATGGCGCTGCTGTTGCCCAGGATGACCTTCTCGCGGTTCAGGTCGTGGCTGTCGAATTCCTCGGGCGATTCGTCCTTGTTCTCGATCCGCAGCCGCACCTTCTTGTCCGCGGGTATGGTGATCTCGGTGGGGGTGAACAGG
>JBGPSQ010000132.1:0-8201 GCA_041490205.1 Gallionellaceae bacterium | reverse complement strand
GGCGTGGTGATCACTTCGTCGCCGGGGCCGATGCCCGCGATGCGCAGGGCGATCTCCATGGTGCAGGTGCCGGAGTTGAAGGTGCGCACCGGGCGCCCGCCGAACCAGGCCGAGAGCTGTTTCTCGAATTCCAGCATCTTGGGGCCGCTGGTGATCCAGCCGGAACGCAGCACGTCGCCGACGGCGGCGATGGCGGCTTCGTCAATATGGGGTTTTACAAAGGGTAAAAATTCGCTCATCGCTCTATCCATTCCGTCATTCCCGCGCAGGCGGGAATCCAGTGGGTTTAAACTAAATGCATTTTTTCTTGCTGGATTCCCGCCTGCGCGGGATAACCAGCGACTTGCCCGCTTGCGGGCTTAGTCGAATGGCTAGTAGCTCCATCAATGACGGCCCCAACAGACCGGCGCATAATGCCTTGGCGCTATCTTCAGGCGCGAAACAGAATAACCACGCCAACAATAATCACGCCTATCCCCGCCAGCTTGTTTGCCGTCAGCGCCTCGCCGAACAGCCACCAGGTGGCGAACGCCACGGCCACGTAGCCCAGCGACAGCATGGGGTAGGCGATGCTGACCTGCACGCGCGAGAGCGCGAGTATCCACACCACCACGCTGATGGCATAGCAGAATAGCGCGACGACGATGTGCAATTCGGTGGCGAGTTTCCAGCCGATGGGCCAGATGTTTGCCGCGCTGAATTCGAAATGGCCGACGGCATTGGTGCCCATTTTCATGAGTATCTGGGCGGCGGCGTTGAGCATGACGCCGGTCAGGATGAGGCTGAAGCTGACTAAATTCATGGTTTTTTCACCACTATGTATTGATGGTCGCGGTAGATTTCGTGCATGTCCAGATTGAATTCCTGCACTTGCTTGTAATAACTCAGGGGGAGGATGGCCAGCGCCTCTTTATCCTTTTTCCAGGCTTGGGCAAATTGCGGCAGGTCGGGTATCCAGCGGCTTGGTTCCTGCTCGATGCCGAATGCCAGTTCGTCCTTGAATTCCACCTGCGTGAAGGTGCGCTTCAGGTAAAACGGCAGTGTCTGCTCGTACATCTCCACCGAGTAGAACGGAACATCGGGCTTCACCTGCGGGCGGATCGCCTCGGCGATCTGGTAGCCGGAGCGCTCGCGCGCGATGGTATTGTATCCCGATGAGGTGAGGATGATGGCCGCCAGCGCGCTTAAGGCCAGCGCGATTACTGCGGGCTGCTTCGCGCCGCGCCACAGCCAGGCCAGCGCGGCCGCCACGCCCAGCATCCACAGCACCACCGCCGCGATCAGCCAGCTCGCATACTCGCCATACATCTGAACCTGCATGGGCGTTTCGGCAAAGCGCGCGCTGTAAAACGAAAGCCCCAGCAACAGCGCCAGCACCGGCAGCACCGGCAGCACCAGCCAGAACATCCTGCGCGCATTCATGGCCGCCAGTTGCTTGCCCATCAGCAGCGCCAGCGTGGGAAACATGGGCAGTATGTAGGAAGGCAGCTTGGAATCCGATTTGGAGAAAAACAGGAAGATGAACACCACCCAGATCAGCAGGTAGCGCTCCGGGTTGAATGCCTTTTCCGCAATCCAGGATCGCCATCCGGCGGGCGTTAGCGCCGGGGCTGCGGGCGCGCTGCCCTTCCAGGTGCGCAGCAGGGTATCGATCATCAGGAAAGTCCAGGGCAATATGCCGAGCAGCAATATCGGGATGAAGAAATACCAGGGCTGGTAGCGCTCGTGCACCTTGGTGAAGAAGCGATCCCAATGCTCATGGATGAAGAAGAATTGGTAGAACTCCGGATTGGCCTTCATCACCAGGTAAAACCACGGTGCTGTGACCGCCAGGAAAATGAGCAGCCCGCCTATCCAGTGCATGCGCTTCCACACCCCGAAATCGCGCTGCACCACGGAATAGACAAACAGTGCCGCACCCGGCAGCACAAAGCCGATCAGCCCCTTGCTCAACATGGCCAGGCCCATCGCCGCCCACGCCAAATACATCCAGTTGCGGCGCGTGCGCGCATCGGCTTCCTGGCGCTGGCCCAGCAACAGGCCCACGATGCCCAGCGTGATGAAGAAGGTCACGCCGATGTCCAGCGTGTTGAGATGCCCCATGCCCGCATACAGCAGGCTGCTGGCCGTGATCAGCGCGGCATACAGCCCCGCCTCGCGCCCGAACAGGCGCATTCCGGCGAACCACACCAGCAGCACGCCCGCGAAGCCGGTGAGCGCATTCCACAGGCGCGAAGTCCACTGATGGTCGCCGAAAGCCTCATAGGCCACGGCGGTGGCCCAGTATTGCAGCGGCGGCTTTTCGAAATACTTCAGGCCATTGAGGCGCGGCGTGACCCAATCGCCGCTCGCCACCATCTCGCGCGGGATCTCGGCATAGCGCCCCTCGTCGGGCTTGATCAGCATGCGGTATTCGAGGTTGCTGAACCAGAGGATGGCGAATACCGCCAGCAAAAGCCAGAGCAGCGATGCGCCCTTATTGGGCTTGTTCAACGATTCCATGAATTGGGGGTATGCTCCGGCATTGAAGATAATGATTCGAGTGCGGATTTTAACCCAATTCGACTACCGCAAGGAATGGCAGTTGCGGAATTGCCGCGCTGTAATGCGAGAACGGCGCCGCTGGCCCAGCCCGGCCCAATCGTTTCACCTGTAGGTGCGAATTCATTCGCACAGGTTTTTGCCCCCGCGGGGTGGCACACAATTTCTTCCTTGTGCGAATGAATTCGCACCTACAGGCTTCGCATAACCCCTGCTCCGCTTTGATATGGCAGGAGTAGAATTGCAAAACAATGACTGGCGGAGGAAAATCAAATGAAACAAACTGGAAAGATGCTGATACCGGCTTTGCTTCTATGGGCCTGCGCCCCGGTATTGTTTGGCAATGCCTACGCGGACTGCGACAACAATGCCAAGCTCAGTACACCCACTTCCGACTTTGAATTCCTGGCGCACGGCTCGGTCGTGCGGCATAAAAAGACCGGGCTTGAATGGCAGCGCTGTCCTGCGGGAATGATGTTCACCCCCGGCAAGTCCGCAGACCATACCCAGGACACCTGCCAGGGCGCGGCAAGCATGTTCACCCTGGAGACCGCCAATCAATATGCGGCACAAGCGAATGCGGGGACGGGACTGGACGGAAAATCGGACTGGCGGCTGCCCACGATGGATGAACTGTCTTCCATCGTGGAGGATGCCTGCCAGATTCCCGCAATCAACGCCACGGTGTTCCCGGACACGCCCGTGACCTGGTTCTGGGCGGCTGCGCCGAAAGCGTTGCCGTCGGGCGGCAACGCCCTGGGCATCGGCTTTGGCGCCGGAGGCTATTATATTGGCCGCAATGACAACGGCTCCGTGCGGCTGGTGCGGAAATGATTGAAATGCATCGCAGGGTTGATAAAGCGCGCCGCAAATTTGTTCATTAGCCCAAAGGATACTCAATGAAAACTTTGCTCATCCTTTTGCTTTTCGTCTTCTCCTCTGCGGCCTCTTTTGCGAGCGACTCCACTCAATATGCAGGCGTTTGGGTTTCCGGAGGCGTGAAAAAAGAAGGCCCGGCGTTATTCCTGTTTCCGGATGGCAAGGCATACCTCCATGCAATGTGCGGCAGCGCTGCCGGGACCTGGTCTGTCCTGCAATCGTCCGGGCAGATCAGCGTCACCCTGCAAGAGGAGCCTGACGCACCGGTTCAGCACTATATTTTCCAGCTTGATGACAGAAAATGGCTGGTGAAGACCAAGCCGACCGCAGCCGCAAAAGACAAAACCACCCATTCCGAGCATGACGAATTCTGGGAGCTTGAAAAATCAGACCATGCTCTTCCAAAAGTGGAATAGCTGCGCACAGCATGCCGTGCCGGGCTATTCCGTGCGGTCAGACGGGGACAATATGGTCGCATTCCTGGTCGCCGCGAATGCCAGCCCCTCTGCCACGGAATGATCCCGGCTGTAGTTAAGCGTGTCTTTTATTCCGCGAATAGCCAGGGGAGATTTCTGCGCAATACAGACTGCAATCTCCATGACGGATTTTATGAGGCTGTCCTTGTCCGGAAATATTTGGTTCACCAGCCGCATTGCGTGCGCTTCCTTGCCGTCGAATTCCCTGCCTGTATAGGCCAGTTCGCGTGCGAGCCCTTCTCCTATCAACCGAGGAATACGCTGGAGCGTGCCGAGATCGGCCACAATCCCCAAATCCACCTCTTTCACCGAGAACCTGGCATCTTGGGTGGAATATCGCATGTCGCAGGCGGTCACTAAATCCACGCCCGCCCCGAGGCACGCACCATGGATTGCCGCCAGTATGGGCTTGCGGCATGATTCTGCGGCGCTGACCGCATTCTGCAACCCGGCTATGATCCCGCGCAGATGCTCTTGCCTTGCTTCTTTCGGCTGTGCGGCAGTATCGGATTTCACAGCCATCAGCAATTCGAGGTCGATGCCTGCCGTGAAGTGCTTGCCCCGTGCGCTCAACACCCCGGCGCGCGCATCGCTTGCGTCCAGCCAGTCAAAGGCGGCCCTTAACTCCTTCCACATCAAACCGCTCAGGGCGTTCGCCTTTTCGGGGCGATTTAATTCGATATGTGCAATTCCATCGGTTTCGCTTACGGCCAACGTCTCAAATTTCATGACCAATCCCCCTGAGTGACGGCTCCCGGAGCCTCCTGACTAAAATCACAATTGGTGCTTTTCTTTTTGGGTTTCGTGAACCAGGTCTTCCAGTTCTTTCAGCCTTGCCACAATTGCAGGCTGGTTTGGCTTTGTGACCGATAGCCCGAGATGATCCAGTATTTTTTGCGGCGGGACTGCGCCATGCAAGGCAAGCGGGGTTCCACACACGTACCCGGTGGCGACCACCCGGCCTTTGCGCTCAAAAACCTGCTTCCAATAAAAAGTCGTATCGTCCCACCACACGACCCTGGTTTTTAATTGGTACCGCTGAAACACCCTCAACGAGTGGCGAAAGCGTATCGTGTTAAAAGTGACCAGTGGCCGCCATTTGTTTTTCAACATCAATTTCAGCACGCCCGAACGAGTGACCAGATCCATCCTGCCCAGGTCCATCAGCGCGAAATAGCGATCGTCCGAAACTTTCCAGACATCAATGTCGTTAGGCAAGACGGTTAGCGTAATTACAGACTCATCCAGGAGCCCCAGGGGCTTCCTCCAGAATGAAGAAAGCAGCAATAGCAGAAGTCTAAGGCGTAGTTTCATGATGCCTCCCCTCATGCAAATTGATTCAACGCAAGGCGCTTGCCTCAATGTATGGCTTGCTGCCACCTGTCGTCGGCGATGGCCCCGTATCGTTGATCAGGCGGCATTTAACCCGACCCTTCGGCCAACAATATAGCAAATAGGGTGGCGGTTGGCTGGGCAAAACCTGCCCATGCCCGGCGAACAGGCCCCAACCAAAACTGCGCGGAATATTGAACGAATGAAAAAACAATGGAGTCCTATGGACTCCATTGATCCCATGGCTGGCGCCCGGTGGAAAATCGAGCGCGCCTGAGTTAACTATTAAACGACCTGAATATTGGACGCTTGCTTCCCTTTTGCCCCTTGTACCACCTCAAAACTGACCTTTTGGCCTTCCTTGAGCGACTTGAAACCGCCCATGTTGATTGCCGAATAGTGCGCGAACAAATCATCGCTCCCATCGTCTGGAGTGACAAATCCAAAACCCTTTGAGTCGTTGAACCACTTGACCGTTCCTGTTGTCATGAGACATTCCCCTGGGTAATAAAGATAAAAACCAAAATCCTTTCGTAGCGCCACCAATGCTTCACTTGCATCGGCATTGAACCAAAGGTGATTAATTATAGATATTCCAACGCGTTGCAAATATATGTAGATATACTTACGTAGTTATACTGATGCATTTCACGAGTGGCGGAGAATAAGTTGAAGCAAACTTGATTTATTCGCAGCATGGGCACGATGTGCCCGCCCAGCCAGTCTCATCACTTTGCGCCTGCGATGGCGAGTATCCTGTGTTTTGTGGCGACAACATCTTTCTTGTTGAAACCGATGAGATAGTAGAGATGGCTGCTCTGCTTCCAGATCGCGAATTCCACCGAGTCCTTGTGGTCGGTTATTTTCAGCGCGGCATTGATGTTTTTCCGCTCGGCGGCGTTAAGGTCTTTGCGCGGGTCGGCGGGCTCCCCCAGCAGCCTGACGACTCTCGCGCGGCTGTCGCCCTCGGCTATTCTCAGGTAGGGGTCGGTAGCGGCATGTGCGGATGGGGCGAAAGCTGAAATGACCAGCGCCATGAGCATGACAAAAAAATTTCCGTGCGGCATGGCTAGTCTCATTTCATTTCATCTCATCGCCGCTGTTGGATAACGACTGAGGAGTCAGCCCCGCAAGATGCTTTAACTCTGCCACGACCGGATGCGAACTCCACAATGCGAACATGCGAATCCTCGGCATGAATGTGATGCGCCGCCCGAAATCAGTTGTGCTTCGAAAATGGACTGTAACAGGATGGATATTGATCCAACGTATCTCCTCAACATCCGAGATCATTTTCAGGGGCACGGAAATTTCACGCAGGTAGTTCGACACATAGAGAAAGTTTGAATCCACTCGCACCCGCTTTAAACCAGCACACCCCCAAAGGATAAAGGCAGTTCCCGCCAGCCAAAGGAGCAGGAACAGCCATTTCATGGCCTCCGGCGGCTGCGAGCCATTTTTTCCATGCATGGCACCAAACCATAACGCCAGCGTGCCGAGCCCGAACATTGAAATCCATACGGGCGGAAACAGAACCTTCATAAAAAAGGTTTGCGCCGAAGACAGTGTTTTCAGTTCGTTCTCGCTCATACTGCCCAATTGTGACTAAACCGCCCCTCGGCCAGTGATATTAGGAATAAACGTGCCCGCAGTCAAAGCGAATCGCACCATCAAATCCCGGCGCGGGGCATACCGGAAGCCAAACGACGGGAACAATTTAAACCACCCGCCCAATTGCGGGAAAACAACGCAAGGCGTAACATTATTCCACAGTCGCAAAATACTGGAAGGAGGTGTGCCATGCCTGGCCCAAACCGTCCGCAAATGCCGGAACAGCAAATTGCCTGTGCCGTTTGCCGCAAAGAGATACCCCTGAGTTCCGCCTTCACGCCACAGGGCGCAGAATACATCGAATACTTCTGCGGCATGGAGTGCTATGAAGAATTCGTGGCCGCACAAAAATCCGGCGAATCCGGGAAAACTCAGAAATAATTATTCCGGACAACTTGTGCCGCCTCCACTGCACCCGTCGCGAACTGGCGAGGGGGCTGTGGAGTAAGGGGGACAACCAGCGTAAGGCGTATGCCGTAGGGCGTCAATAAGCAAAGCGCATTGCACCGGATGTTAGTCCCCTGTGCGAATGAATTCGCACCTACAGGTGAAATTTTTGGGACGGCCTCGCCAACCCCAATCACCCCTTCTCCTCCACCTCCGCCCGCGCCCATCCCTTGGCAAACGTAATCTCCACCCGCGCCCCCAGCGCCACTTCATCGCTGTTTGAAACAATCCTGCCCTCTGCATCGCGCACCATGCTGTAGCCGCGCGCGAGCACTTGGTTTGGATCGAGGTGGGCCAGGTGCTGCTGCATGGCGGCAAGGCGGGCCGCGCTGTTTTCCAGCCTGCGCTGCATGGCGGCGGGCAGGCGGCGCGAGTGTTCTTCCAGCCGCACGCTCAGCCATGCCAGGTCGGGCCGCGCCATGCGCAATCTGCTTTGCAAATGGCCCAGGTGCTGGGTCTGCTGCTCTATCTTCTGTGCGGGGTGCACCAGGCGGCGCTGCAAAAAGTCGAGCTGCTGCATGGCGCTTTCCGTGCGGCGCTGGTGGGCGCGCGCCAGGTGGCGGGCGTTGTTGCGCAGGCGCTGGAGCAGTTCTTCGCGGTCCGGGGTGACGAGTTGGGCGGCGGCGGTGGGAGTGGCGGCGCGCTGGTCGGCGGCGAAATCGGCGATGGTGAAGTCGGTTTCGTGCCCCACGCCGCTCACCACGGGTATTTTGCTGGCGGCAATCGCCCGCGCCACCGCTTCTTCGTTGAAAGACCACAAATCCTCGATGCTGCCGCCGCCCCGGCAGACGATAAGGACATCGCACTCGGCGCGCTCGTTGGCCGCCTTGATGGCCTGGGCGATCTTCTGCGCCGCGCCCTCGCCCTGCACGGGGGTGGGATAGAGCACCACGGGGATGCCGGGCATGCGCCGCT
>JBGPSQ010000131.1:0-8318 GCA_041490205.1 Gallionellaceae bacterium | reverse complement strand
TCGTCCGCGCCCTGCTCGTCGTAGCGGCGCGCGATCTCCACGGGGTCACCCGCATCGCGCAGATGCACGAAGCTGACGCCCTTGACCACGCGGCCTGCGGTAACGTCCAGGCAGGGGATGATGCGCTTGGCTAACATTCCGTTCGCTTCAAACTTCCGGGTTTCATTGGCCATTGACCAGCTTGGGCGAAAGTTCGTCCGCCAAAGCTTGCGCCGCCTTGAAATCCAGCGTGCCTTCGTAGATGGCGCGTCCGGTGATGGCGCCGCTGATGCCTTCGCCCTGCACCGCGCACAGGTTGCGCACGTCGTCCAGGTTGGTGATGCCGCCGCTGGCTATCACCGGCACATGCAGCGGTCGTGCCAGTTCGACGGTGGCGTCGATGTTCACTCCGGTCAGCATGCCGTCGCGCCCGATGTCGGTGTAGATGATGGCCTCGACGCCATAGCCTTCGAAGCGTTGCGCCAGGTCGGCCACGTCGTGTCCGGTCAATTTGGACCAGCCGTCCACTGCCACCTTGCCGCCCTTGGCATCCAGCCCCACCATGATATGGCCGGGGAAGGCGTCGCAGGCCTCGTGCAGGAATCCGGGGGTTTTCACGGCAGCCGTGCCGATGATGATGTAGGTCACACCGATGTCCAGATAGCGTTCTATGGTCTCCAGGTCGCGGATGCCGCCGCCCAGTTGCACCGGCACGTCCGCTCCCACCGTTTCCACAATGCGGCGTACTGCCGCCTCGTTCTTGGGCTTGCCGGCAAATGCGCCGTTCAGGTCCACCAGGTGCAGGCGGCGCGCACCTTGCTCCAGCCAGTGTTGCGCCATTGCCGCCGGGTCTTCGGAAAACACCGTGGCATCTTCCATCACGCCCTGGCGCAGGCGTACGCAATGTCCGTCTTTCAAGTCAATCGCAGGAATAATCAGCATGGCAGTATTTTTCATAATACAAGCGTTAAACGGGTTTCCAGTCCACAAAATTCCGCAACAGCTTCAGCCCGGCATGAGCGCTTTTTTCGGGGTGAAATTGTGCGGCAAATATATTCTCCTTTGCCACGGCGCAGGTGAAAGGCTGCGGATAGCAGCAGGTTCCTTGAACCAAAGCGTCGTCCCTCGGCTGCACGTAATAACTATGCACGAAATAGAATCGCGAATCCTGCGCGATGCCTTGCCACAAGGCATGCTCGTTGTGCATGACCTGGTTCCAGCCCATGTGCGGCACTTTCAGCTTGTTGCCCTGCGCATCGCGCAGTTCGTGTGCAAAGCGCACCACCCTGCCGGGGAATACGCCCAGCCCCGCGACATCGCCCTCGGTGCTGTGCTCGAACAGCATCTGCAATCCGATGCAGATGCCGAGAAAGGGCTTGTTGCGTGCCGCATCCAGCACCGCTTCGCGCAACCCGCTCGAATTCAGTTCGCGCATGCAGTCCGGCATCGCGCCCTGGCCGGGGAATACGACGCGGTGCGCGCCCGCTATTTCCTTCGGGTCTCCGGTCACCGTGACGGAAGCCTCGGGGGCCACCTTGCGCAGCGCGTTATGCACCGAGCGCAGGTTGCCCATGCCGTAATCTACAACCGCGATGTCCGCCATGCCAGTGCTTAACCCCAGAAAAGACCTTGAGCCACGGATGAACACGGATCAACACAGATAAGAGCCGGTGCGCCCACCCGGCTGGCAAAGCCCAGAACCGATCCAGTCGCGCGATTATCCGTGAACATCAGTGTCTATCCGTGGCTGATTTACTGTTTATAAATTACAGCGCGCCCTTGGTGGAGGGCAGCATGCCCGCCATGCGCGGGTCGGTTTCCAGCGCAATGCGCAGGGCGCGGCCAAATGCCTTGAAAATGGTTTCAGCCTGGTGGTGAGCATTGTCGCCCGCCAAGTTGTCGATGTGCAGCGTCACCAAGGCGTGGTTGACGAAGCCCTGAAAAAACTCGCGCACTAGGTCCACCTCGAATTCGCCGACAGTGGAACGCACGAAATCCACGTTGAACACCAGGCCGGGGCGGCCGGAGATGTCCAGCACCACGCGCGACAGCGCTTCGTCCAGCGGTACATAGGAATGCCCGTAGCGGCGCAGGCCCTTTTTGTCGCCGATAGCCTGGTTGAATGCCTGGCCCAGGGTGATGCCGACGTCCTCGACGGTGTGGTGCCCATCTATGTGCAAATCGCCCTTGGCCGTGATTTCCAGGTCCAACAGGCCGTGGCGCGCGACCTGGTCGAGCATGTGCTCGAGGAACGGCAGGCCGGTATCGAACTTGGCCGCCCCGCTGCCATCCAGCTTCAGCTTGACGCTGATCTGGGTTTCCAGGGTGTTTCTCGTTACTTGCGCGCTACGCATAATTAACCTTGAACGGATTGATGAATGCTTTCCTGCAATGCTGTCATGAACTGCTGGTTCTGTTCCGGCGTGCCGACCGTGACGCGCAAGCAATGATCCAGCGCCGGATGCGCGCCATGCAAATTCTTGATCAGGATGCCGCGCTGCTTCAATCCTTCAAACACTTTTCCGGCATGGGTTACCCGGAACAGGATGAAATTCGCATCGCTCGGAAAAGCGTGCACATCCACCGTGCCGACCAGACGCTCGTATAACCAGGCGCGATCCTGCCTGATCTCCCAGGCTTGCTGCATCAATACACTGTGATGTTGCAACAGTATTTCCGCGACCAGTTGCGGCAACACCCCGACATTATACGGCAAGCGGAGCTTTTCCAACTGTTCCAGCCAGCGCTTGCCGCCCGCCAAAAACCCCAGGCGCAAACCCGCCATGCCAAGCTTGGAGAAGGTGCGCATCACCAGCAGATTGGGGTGGCGAGCCAGTTGCGGGATGAAGCTGGCGTCGGTGAAGGCATAATAAGCCTCATCAACAACCACCAGGCCGGGCGCGGCCTCGATAATGCGCGTGATTGCCTCCGCATCGAACAGGTTGCCGGTGGGGTTATTGGGGTAAGCCAGGAACACCAGGGCGGGACGGTGGCGCTGGACGGCTTCCAGCAGGGCGGGCAGGTCCAGCGTGAAGTCTTCTTTCAGCGGCACGCCCACGTATTGCATCCCCGCGAATGCCGCGATCATCTTGTACATCACGAACGAAGGTTCCACGCCCAGCAGCACGGCGCCCGGCTTGTTCACCGCCAGTGCCAGCAACTGGATGATCTCGTCGGAGCCGTTGCCAAGGAGCACATCTATGCCTTGCGGCAGGCCGCTTACGGAACGGATTTTCTCCTTCAGGCTGCAAGCACTTGCGTCCGGGTAACGGTTGATGGGCGCATCCGCCACCAGCCGTGCGATTTCCTCGCACAGCTCCTGCGGCAGCGGATAGGGGTTTTCCATCGCATCCAGCTTGACCATGCCCGCACCCGCGGGCGCGTGGTAGGCATGCAGGGCGAGCACCTCCTGGCGCAACAGGCGCTCCGGGGTGGCGGAATCAGGGGAAGACGGCATGATCGTTTCGGGCAGTTTGAGGGCGCTATTCTACCGCACCGGCAGGGCTAATGCAGCCACCCGGCTCTTGGCAGCCGCCAGCCCTTGACGCAAGGCGTCCCTGCGCACAGAATGGAATCGTCACGAGGGGCGCAGGCCCCGAAAACCTAGGAGAATGCAATGTACCAACGCATCATGGTTCCGGTGGACGGCAGTGAGACGTCGCGCAAGGCATTGCAGGAGGCGATCAAGCTCGCACAACTTTTCCATGCGCGGCTGAAACTGGTCCATGTAGTGGAAAATGCACGCGTTTTCGACGCCGAGGGGATGGTCGACTACGCCGCCTTGCGCGAGGTCGCCACCAAGGGCGGTGAACTGATACTGTCCCGCGGCAAGGAAATGGCTGCGCAGGCCGGGGTCTCGGCGGAGACGGCGCTGCTGGAGTCGGGCGGGGACCGCAATGAAAACGTGATCGTATCCGATGCCAGGCAATGGCTGGCGGAGCTGATCGTGATCGGCACCCATGGCCGTTCCGGCATCAGCCGCCTGTTGTTCGGCAGCGTCGCCGAAGGGGTGGTCAGGGGGGCGACGATGCCAGTCCTGCTAATCCGCGGCGACCACTGATACAGCGCTAAATTTACTGCGTGAACCGCCATCGGGGCCGCTCGTTATGATTTTTGCCGCTATGTAGCCCGTCTTGATTGGGCTTACTTTTTACCTCGCAAGGACATGCGCGACATAATCCCGTCTTTCAGGATGAACTGGTGCTGCAGTGCGCCCGCCACATGCAATGCCGCCGTCCCCAGCAGGGCAATTGCCAGCAAACCGTGAATTTCGTGCGAGGTGAAGTTTTCAAAGTCTTTCGGCAGGTTGCCGGCGTTCAGATAAAGGACGCCAAACAGGTCTGCGGAATAGGCCAGCGCCACCCCTCCCAGTGCGGTCAAGACGGTCAGCGTATATAAGAGGTGGTGTATGCCGACAGCTACCTTGTCCATCAACGGCTTGCCGGTCACCAGCGGCGCGGGCTTGGCGAAACGTATGCGCACGGCCATCCGCATGAAAGTGAAAGCCAGGATCAGGACGCCGAGCACGACATGAATCCTGAGCAGCCCGGGCTTGCGGACGCTGGAGTTGTCCATGGGATCCAGCACGAAGCTGCCGAGAACAAAGGCCAGCACGATGGCTATGGCCAGCAGCCAGTGCAGGGCAATCAGGGCAGGGTGGTAGCGGCTTGTTTCGGCAGGCATGGAGTCTCCTCAGGTATGGCTTGTAGAAAACGGCAAAGGTAACGGAAAGCGCCGGGCATGGCAAGCATTCGCCTGTATACATGGCCAACTTCCGGGTTGTTGACCGGAAGACTCAGTTTCATTGCAGCGGGAATTGTTCCAGCACCTCGTAAACCACGCCTTCCTCGCCCCCCAAGGATTGCACCAGCGCAAAACTGTCTACCCGCCATCGCGCTTCGCGCATCCGGGGCAGCGGCGCATCGCTCCACCTGGCATGGCGCAACAGAGTGATATGTGGTTTGTATTCCGGATGCTTGTCGAAATGGAAGCGGTGTCCGGACAGGCTCTGTTCCAGATCGCGCACCAGTTGCGGCAGTTGTGGCGGAACTGCGCTGGGCGTGGCATGCACGATATGGTTATGCCCCCAATAGCGGGCCAGGTCGAAGGTCAGATCGAATTTTTCGCCCCGCACTTCCTGTGCCGCCAGCTTCAAGGCTTCCAGCCTGTTTTGCATGATGCTTCCCAGGAACGCCAGCGTGACATGCAAGTTGCCGGGGCGCGTAGCCTTGCCGCCGCATAATTCCTTCAGCGCGGGTTGCCATTCCGTCAGGGCGGTGCGCTCCTTTGCGTTGGGCCACAAAGCGAAGAACACGCGGGCGCTTTTGTCGTGATTTCCGGTTGCCATTGCGCATAGCTTACGTTTTATCCCTTTTTTTGACTATCCCCCCATGCGGTAAGGGTCGAGTGTTGCCGCGCATTGCTGTAAAATGGCCCTCTTGAGAAAGTTTTAACACCATGACCGTCCGCTTGCGCGAAATCCCTTACAACTACACCTCGTTCTCCGATCGCGAGATCGTAATCCGCATCCTTGGGCGGCAGGCTTGGGACATCATAAACAACCTGCGCGAGGAACGGCGCACCGGGCGCTCCGCACGCATGCTGTACGAGGTGCTGGGCGACATCTGGGTGATCCAGCGCAACCCGTACCTGCAGGACGATTTGCTGGCCAACCGCAAGCGGCGCGTGGCGCTCGTGGACGCCTTGCGTCACCGGCTCGCGGAAATCGAGGAGCGGCGCCAGGATAACGACGATGTCAAGCGCCTGCTGGAGTTGGCGAATGCCGCTGTGGATTCCTTCGCCGCAGAATTCGAAACCACGCTGCAATTGCGCAGGCGCGCCCTGCGCAGGCTGTCGCGCATCACCCGCAGCGACAACATCGCATTTGACGGCCTGGCGCGCGTATCCCACGTCACCGACGCCACCGACTGGCGCGTGGAATACCCTTTCGTGGTGTTGACGCCCGACACGGAAAAAGAAGTCGCCCCGCTGGTGCGTGCCTGCATCGAACTTGGCCTGACGCTCATCCCGCGCGGAGGCGGCACAGGCTATACCGGCGGCGCGGTGCCGCTGGACAAATACTCTGCCGTCATCAACACCGAAAAGCTGGACGCGCTGTCCGCCGTGGAATCGCTGCAACTGCCCGGCATGAGCCAGGCTACCGCCACCATCCATTGCGGTGCGGGCGTGGTGACGCGGCGGGTGATGGAAGCCGCCGAGGCAAACAACCTGGTGTTCGCGGTCGATCCCACCTCGGCGGATGCTTCCTGCATCGGCGGCAACGTGGCTATGAACGCGGGCGGTAAAAAGGCTGTGCTGTGGGGCACGGCGCTGGACAACCTGGCATCCTGGCGCATGGTCATGCCGGACGGGATGTGGGTCGAGGTGGAGCGTCTGGATCATAACCTCGGCAAGATTCACGATGTGGAAGTCGCGCACTTCCGCATCAGCCGTTTTCGCAAGCTGGGCAAGGCCCCGCTCGGCGAGCCGGAGATGCTTTCCATTCCCGGCAGTTCGTTCCGCAAGACCGGTCTGGGCAAGGACGTGACCGACAAATTCCTGTCCGGCTTGCCCGGCATCCAGAAGGAAGGCTGCGACGGCATCATCACATCCGCACGCTTCATTCTGCACCGTGCCCACGCGCACACACGCACGGTGTGCCTGGAATTTTTCGGCCAGGTGCGCGAGGCCGTGCCTGCCATCGTGGAAATCAAGGATTATCTGGACGTCCACCCGAAATCGGAACTGGCCGGGCTGGAGCACCTGGACGAGCGCTACCTGAAGGCGGTGGGCTACGCCACCAAATCCAATCGCGGCGGGCGGCCCAAGATGGTGTTGATCGCCGACGTGGTGAGCGATGACGAGCGTGCCGCGGGCGAAGCCGCCTCGGAAATCGTGCGCCTGGCCAATCTGCGGCAGGGCGAAGGATTTATCGCGGTCTCAGCCGAAGCGCGCAAGAAATTCTGGCTGGACCGGGCGCGCACCGCCGCCATCGCCAAACACACCAACGCCTTCAAGATCAACGAGGACGTGGTCATCCCGCTGGAGCGGATGGGCGATTATTGCGACGGCGTGGAGCGCATCAACATCGAGCTCTCGCTGCACAACAAGCTCAAGATGCTGGAGGCGCTGGCGGAATTTTTCGCTGGCGATCTGCCGCTTTATTATCAGGATGACCAGCAACTCGGCGATGCCGAACTGCTCGGCAGCCGGCAACCTCAAACGCGCGAACTGCTGGCTGACGTTTGCAATCGTTGGCAGTGGCTGCTGGATAATCTGGATGCGCCATTAAGAAGTTGCCCATTTGCGCCGCCACCGCAACCTGAAGCAAGAATGGATGAGAAGGTTTTCGATGCCGTGCAACGCCATCATTTGCGCGCCTCGTGGAAGCTTGAAGTGCGCGATCCGCTACGTCGTATTTTCAGCGGGCTCACCTATCAGACCATACTTGAGCAATGCGAGGCAATTCACGCGCGCGCGCTGAAGAGCAGGGTGTTCGTCGCGCTGCACATGCATGCGGGCGACGGCAACGTGCACACCAATATCCCGGTCAACTCCGACGACTATGCCATGTTGCAACAGGCCAATGGCGCGGTGGACCGCATCATGCGCCTGGCACGCGACCTGGGCGGCGTCATTTCGGGCGAGCACGGCATCGGCATCACCAAGTTCGATTTTCTGGAAGAACATGAGATCGCGCCGTTCACCGAATACAAACAGAAGATCGACCCGGAAGGGCGCTTCAACCGCGGCAAGCTGCTGAAAGGCTCCAACCTGGAACGTGCCTACACGCCCAGCTTTAACCTGATGGAATTAGAAAGCCTGATCCTGGAACAAAGCGAACTGGGCAGCATTTCCGACTCGATCAAGGACTGCCTGCGCTGCGGCAAATGCAAGCCCGTGTGTAACACCCACATCCCGCGCGCGAACTTGCTGTATTCGCCGCGCAACAAGATACTCGGCACCTCCCTGCTGATCGAGGCGTTCCTGTACGAGGAGCAGACGCGGCGCGGCATTTCCATCGCCCATTTCGACGAATTCAGCGACGTTGCCGACCACTGCACGGTCTGCCACAAGTGCAAGACACCCTGTCCGGTCAACATAGATTTCGGCGATGTGTCGGTCTCCATGCGCAATTTCCTGCGCAAGCAAGGCAAGAAGAAATTCAATCCCGGCGCGGCGGCGGCCATGCTGTTCCTCAACGCCACCGATCCTTCCACCATCAAGATCGTGCGCACGCTGCTGATCGGCGTGGGCTACAGGGTTCAGCGCCTGGGGCACCAGTTCGCCCGGCGCTTCGGACTGGCGCGTGCGCAGACCGCGCATCCGCCCGCCACGCT
>JBGPSQ010000130.1:0-8386 GCA_041490205.1 Gallionellaceae bacterium | reverse complement strand
TGGTTGGTTTACTGATTGCAATAGTAATAGTGGATGTTCATATGCGAAATCATATGCCATTTGCTGCAAAAAATAGAGCAAAACCGAAAAACTGAACGGCGTCCGGCGCGCAAAACCAGAGGTGTTGCTGGCAGTGCCCAAAGCCAACGTTACCGGAAAGGTAAAAGTATTGGGATTGATCACCGTCACAACCGCGCCTGCCGCTGGCGTCTGATAACCTGCATCGCAGGTGCCGGAACCGTTTGTTACGCCCACTATGTCATTATTCAACAGCCCATGAGGCGTGGCCAGTGTCACTGTTACCGTCACGCCATCCGAGCTGATGCTGGGCGCAGCGACGACGGGGACGGTTTTATGAACGACCGTCGCCGCGCAGAAGGTATTAGTCTTTCCGGTGCCGTTGGCGGGATAGGTCAGGGTCGTAGTAGTAACAGCCGCTATCGCTGTCTGGGTAGTAGTCGACGTCCTCCAGGCGCTGCTACAACTACCGCCGCTGGCAACGACAGTAATAATATCGCCATTCGTAATCAACGGTGCCGCTGGCGATTGAGAGGTGTAGGTCAGGGTAGTCGTACCGCTGGAAAGGCTGAACGTGGGGCTGTTCAGCGTAATGGTAGTGTAGCTTGTGCTGCCGTTATTGAGCGTGCCGTTGAATATCGACGTCGGCGTGGCGACCGGGCCGTTCAGCGTTCCGCTAAACAAAGAAGTTGTGCCGGCGACCGTATATGAAGTAGGAACATTAAGCTTTCCCGGCAAGGCATAGTTTGGCGGGTTCCCTGTGCCGGTAGCATCCACGAAGAAGGGGTTGTTGGTGTCTATGCCGTTTTGTTTGCATATGCCGCTGCCGGCGCTATCGCAGTACACTGATTCGTTGTAACCATTAGTCAGGTTGACGGTGCCGGTGGCTTGCACGCCATATCCATCCTGCTGCACTGCCGTCCAGTTGGTGGTGTTGACGGCATTTTGCGAAGGCATGAATGTGCCGTCGAAATTGACCGGGGGGCCGTATGTCGTGGAAGGGTTATAGGAAAGGCCGTTGTATTTGTTGGCCTGAAAGGGCACCTCTCCCTGATTGCAGGAATTGCTTGTTTTGCAGTGGGGGTAGCTTGTTCCCATGCCGCCGCCCGTGTAGTCCGGCAGGAAATTCCAGGCCATACTGCCCGAGTTATCCAGGGTGAACAGGATGTTCGGGCGCACGGCGGTGCCGGATGAAGTTGCCAGCGGGTAGGTGGCCAGGTCGGCCAATCCCGCCCAAGCCTGCGGGGCTGCCACGATTGCAAGCAGTCCGGCGGCAAGCAGTCCGCCGAGTGACCGTATTCCCTTGAAGCCGATTTTGGCTGTGTCCATGATGTTCTCCTCAAACTCTTCCGAAGGTGAAACGTATTTGCAATTCATATCATTCAGGAATCAATACCATTTCCTGGGCATAGGTTACTGTGTTGCGCGGGCCTATCGATTTTGTCGTGACCCGGTAGTAAACCGACGTGGCGGTAAATTTGGTGGTGCCTACCTGCATCGAGCTTCCCGTAACTTTTACGCTTTCCTGTATGGTCTGGCAGGTTTGCAGCGAGCCGCCGGGGGAGGTGTCGGGCACTTCACACATGCGGTGGATCCAGTAATAGACCGTCGCAAAGGGTTGTCCGGCGGTATCATTGACCGTGATCGAGGGCGCACCGACCCAGTTGGCGGCATTGGCCCACCATTGATAATCACTGGCTGAAAGGCATTGCTTGGGGTTTGCCGTCGCCGGTGGTATCGCCGGAGGATATATCTCGCAGGATTTGAGCGGCGTTGACCTGTAGCCGGGGAAATTGACGTTGTTTCCAGTGCACAAAGATGCACTCATTCCCGTGCAATAGTAATCGGTGACGCCGGTTTGCGGATTGATATATGCCGTGGAATCTCCATCGGAGTAATACAGCGCTGGCCTGTCGCCCAGAACCGACGTGATTGTCAACAGCTTGGAGAAGGCGGCGTTCATTCCGCTGTCGCCCGCATGGAGCGTGGATTCCCTGAAGGCGACGTTGCCGGCAATCATTGTCGTCGTATCTATCGAACGCATCATGCCGATGCCGGCGAGCATCATCGCTACCAGCACGATCAGGGTTATCAGCAGCACCAACCCGCGCTGCCGCCGGGGAAGGCTGATTGCGCCCCGGCCGGCCAGTTTGCCAAATTTCATGATTTTTGCCTCTCTCATCATGGCTTCCAGATCACGTTGCGCAATGGTACGGTTACGATGAACGTTTTATAGCGGTAACATCTCCAGTCGTCAGCTACCGCCAGGCCAAGCTTGCCTGATAGATCCAGGGTTCCCCCCGTCCAACCAGGGTAGGTGGTCGTGGTGTTGCATGCGTTGGTTGTCGGGTCGGGCTTTTCGGGCTGGGAATTGCGCGCCACGATCGCCATTTGCATCGCCACCAGGGAGCCGGAGGTGGGATCCACCAGGGGCACGGTCTTGAACTGGACGATGCCATCCACCAGGATCACATCATTTGTGTCAGCGCCCGCAGCCGAAGCCGTGCAGGCAATATCCTTCCTGGTCACCAGCACCGCATGGCCGTTGGTGTCGGCGATGACGCAATAATTCAAGGTCGTAAGGGGGGGCGGCTGGACGAAAACAAGGTTGGTGGCCGCAGCAAATGGGCCATATTCCCAGGCGCAGTTCGGTGTGGTGGTGGGGCAATCCGCATTATTGGAAGGGCGATAGGTAATGGCAATGCTATCCGGCGTAGCGGCGACTCCTGAAACGGGGATGGCAAGGGGAACCGGTACAGGGGAGGCCAGGGCATCGCTCGTATTGATCCCATAACCTGCCTGCCTCACTCCGCGCTCCAGCGCGAACAGGGCCGCGACGCCGTTTTGTTGCGCATCGCCGCCGCTGGTGGTGGTGCGTTTGACGCGCTCTGAAGCCTCGAACACCTGAAAGATGATGATCGTCCCTATCAACCCCAGCACCATGCCGACCATCACATCCACCAGGCTGAAGCCTGCCTGCCGGTTTCCTGATCTGAAAGAGAGAGTCTTCATGATGGCGGCCCGTTAATTGATGAAGGCGACTGCCGTGTGCCTGTGCGCCGACGTTGCCTTGGGCGGAAGCCAGCTTATCATCACGGAAACCTGCTGCGGGTTGGCAGCACTAATGGCCACGACCGCGCTACCTTGCGGCAAATATCCCGCCACCCCGCTTTGTCCCGCCCATGTCTGCACCAGCAAGTTGGGCGTGCCGCCAGGCCATGCATAGGATGGATCAACCTGATATGTGGTCACCCCCGAAGCATCGGTTGAGGTTACTCGGCTCGCCCACATCTGCCCGATGATCTGGTCTGCAAAAAAACTGGCATCCGCGCGATATTTTGCGTCCGAAACATTGCTGACGGCCGTGGTCTGCATCCCGATCAAGCCCAGTATCCCGACAGAGAATATCAGTATGGCAATCAGGGCCTCCAGTACAACTGAGCCGGCCTGGTTGCCCTGCCCTTTTCTTCCGTTTAGCAAGCCCGGTCTTCCATTTGGCATAAAATTCAGCTTCATGACAAGCTCCTCAACAATGCCGTGTATCAGTCGCCGCGAGTAGCGGAGAGGGATCGCACATGCGCACACTGCCCCCCGCGGTCACCGTGACGCTCAATGGCCGGTTGCCCTTGGAATTGCCAAAATTCACTGATGTGATGCCCTGAATAAGGGCCAGGGTCGAGGGCGGCAAGGACAAGGTGGGGAGAGTTGCGACACGCCCAAAGCCATTAAATGCAATGGCGTTGGCGTTGGTTACCCCGCTTGCCCCCGCGACGACATTCCGCGAGCCTTCCTGGGAGAAGCGCTGCTGCACCCGCGCCCAATCTGTTGCCGTGGTGGAATCAGGGCCGCATGCTGTGGCTTTGGCTGTTGCGGAAGCGGCGAGCACATCCCATGAAGTACCGGTTGCCCCTGCAGCCAGGTCGCACAGTACAAATATCGAACTCACATTCCGCCTGACCGCCTCGCCCCGCGCCATCTGCATCCCGTTGAGGACGGATTCCGACGCAGTACGTGTTTGCTGGTTCTGTATCCAGGAGGAAAAATTACCGGCCGCCAGCGCCAATAGAACTCCAAAAATCACCACGGCAGCCATCACCTCAATGAGGGTGACGCCATGCATTTTGTGGAATGGGGTTAGCATATCCCGCCTTTATCGGTCACCCAGCAACTGTTCGGGGTGGGAGATTTCCAGCCTGAATTGGTTGCAGGCGCAATGACAGTGGTGGATTTGCTGTTCGCCTGGTCAACTGTATAAGTAAATCCGTCTGCGCTTGAACCTGCTACACCTGTCGCCGTGATGGTGTATGTTGTTGTAGTGAGTGACGCGCAGGTATACGTGAAATACTTCACAGCCGGGGGTACAGGCATGCCAATGCCGCATCCACCGACACCCTGGTAAGTCCGGTTGTCCTGAAAGAACTGTTCCAATTGGACCCGCAGGCTGGACAGGTTGGCGCTAGCCTCGGTAAGCTTGCCTTTGGTCACATAGCCGGTGTACGCAGGAAGTCCCACCGACATGATGATCGCAAGAATCACCACGGTGATCATTAATTCGATTAAGGTAAACCCCTTTGCTTGTTTCATTTAAAGCTCCTTATCTGACTGGTTTGGATGCTAATACTTA
The DNA here is from genome assembly GCA_041490205.1 of Gallionellaceae bacterium. Lineage (GTDB taxonomy): Bacteria > Pseudomonadota > Gammaproteobacteria > Burkholderiales > Gallionellaceae > DATDDB01. Next base: position 3,744 of record JBGPSQ010000130.1, on the reverse strand, counting down.
AAGCCTAGTGTTTTCCACCCATATCTGACGAGAGGTGGAATTGGCGAGATGAACGGTATTATTGGCTTTGATACTACAGAAGAATGCCTAACAAGTATGCCAGAAAACCGCCTGGAAAGCCCTCGTCGCCTTAATGGGAATTGTTTCCCTGACTTGAATAATATGCCCGATTTGCTTTTATGCGGAAAAATTATCACCACAGACGGATCGAATCTTGCGTTTCAATTCCCATGTAACATGCTTTTTGCGAAGACAGGGCAAGAGACCATTCCTTCCACACACTTGGCAACCGATAATATTCGGTGAGCGATTCCGGCGGTAATTTTTTCTCCCGCATATTTTATCCCCATGCCCCTTCCTTGAACATAAAGTCTTGACTTCACTCTGCGGTCAAGGAGTTTATGCCTGCAATCGGCAAGGTGCAGGGAGGCGCCCTTCAATAATTTTATAAATTTCAGTTGGTTACAGCCAGAAAAATTCTTTTGGGATGGCGGCTGGCACTTTCGGGAAGGCAATATATCGTATATCCAATCCCTTGATTTTTAGCTTTAAATGTCCGATGATATGCACAGACCTAAGGGAACTTCCTATTCCGGGAAGGCGAATTGTATAAATACCGAACTTGCTACGGTAAAACCAATAGATCAATATAGAGCCACCTAGAATGTCTGACAAGCCCGAAATCAATTGGAATATCGAACTGAATTTCGACCTGCCCGGCGAAAAGAAAGAGGTCGCGCCTGCCGTGCCGCCACCGCCAAAAATTCCGCCCAGAGAAATTCTCAAGGAAAAATTTCCGAGAATCTTGAGCAAGATCAATTTGCTGTGGGGCACCATTGAATTGCACAACTATTTCCAGCAAACCCAATTCATGGACAGGGAAGACCGTCAGGGTTTTCCGCCCGATGTCGTGGATGCATTAGGCCAGATAAACGCTGAACATGAGCAGTTGTTGTTGCGCAGCGGAATACTGCGCGCGGATGTATGGGACATGCAATTCAGGAACATCGGCAAAAAATAGCCGGGCGTGATCCTATGCGGAAAGCAGCCTGACCAGCTTCTCAGCGCATACGGCATCAAACCCCTTGCTGGGATCGGTCAACAGTAGTGGCGCGCCGGGCGGAAAGTGTAGCGGGTCATCGTCTATCGCCACCCATGGAACGGAAGTGATATTCCTTTCTTCCATGAACGTCCGTATCTCCGCATGGCGTTCGTAGGTCTCTTCTTCAAGATTCTCGGGGGTGACGCCCACAATACGCGCCGCCACGTCCGGCGAGAAGCGGCTGCGCAGTTCCTTCAGGGGCATGGCAAGCCGCCATGTAGAGGTAATCACGATTTTGGAAACAGGACACTGGCGTATCGCCGATTCGAAGTGTTCCAGGCAATCCTGGTCAAACCGGGAAGGATTCGAACTTGCCCGCCGCAATACGCCGTCAAAATCCAGAAATATCAGTCTGCCCATATTCATCTTCCCATCTGCCGCAACATGCACTTTATACGCCTGAGTGCCTTTTCTGCTCGACCGCGTAGAGCACCGCCGCCTCGACTCGGGATGTAAGATTCAGCTTGGTCAGGATATGGCGGACATGCTGCTTGACGGTATCGTTGCTGATGCCGAGCGTCTGGGCGATCGCCTTGTTGGATTCGCCGCCCGCCAGCAACTGGAGTATTTCGCGCTCGCGTTCAGTCAGGCTCTTCAGCGAATTCTGGTAGCCCGGCTCTTTTTCGCCGTGTTGCAGGATGCCGATCATTTTCATGGTCATGGCGGGTGCAACCACCATTTCCCCGCCCGCTACACGGCGGATGGCATCCACCACATCGTCCGGCGCCATATCCTTGAGCAGGTAACCACGCACACCTGCGCGCATCGCGGCTGCAAGGTCTGATTCGGCATCGCTCATGGTGAGGACGACAACCGGCGTGTCAAATCCGCCCTTGCGCATGATTTCTATCAGTTGCAGGCCGCCCAGCGGCTCCATGCGCAAGTCCATTACCACCAAGTCGGGTTTTTGTTCACGCAAAAGGGATTCCAGCCCCTTGGCGTTATCGGTTGCCCCCACGACAGTCATGCCGTAACAATGGGTAAGCAGTTCAGTCAGCCCGCGCCTGCACAGGTTGTGGTCATCAACCAGCGCAACACGGATCGCTCCAGAAAATTCAGGCACTTTCAAAACTCCGCTAATTTGCCGCAAGGCTCAGCCGCACCCGCGTGCCGTTCCCCATGGCGCTTTCCACATCGATCTCCGCACCGATGCGTCGTGCGCGCTCACGCATGATGGTCAGACCATAATGGCCTTCCGGCATGGCATTGCCCGGCATTCCGGCCCCGTTATCCTCAATATTGAATACATAGCGCCCATTCGTACGCAACACTATCAGGGAAGCGCGACTTGCTCCGGAGTGCGCGGCAATGTTGGCCAACACTTCACGCACGATGTGGAACACCTGCAATTCATGCTCCAGTGGCATCGAGAAATCAACCACCCCAATAGCGTATTCAATCTCAATACCGGTGCGCCCGGTAAACTCGCCCGCCAGTACTTGCAAGGCATGTCTCAATCCCAATGGGTCCATCTGGCAACGGAAATGGGTGATAAGTTCACGCACAGACTTCTTCCCGCTATCCAGTGCTTCTTTTACATCTTCAATGCACTTCTGCGTCAAATCATTGTCCTGCTTGCGTACAGCCTCTTGCAGTACGGTCATGCGCATCCGGCCGAACGTCAGCGTTTGCGCCAGGGAATCATGGATCTCATTGGCAATCGCTTGGCGTTCGGCCATCAGGCTCATGCGCCGGTTCTCTCGCGCCAGCCTTGTATTTTCAAGCGAAATGCCGATCATCGCAGCGAACGTGCGCAGAGTGCTGGCGGCATCGTCAGCAATTTCCCGTTCGCTGTCGAAGAACAGGTTGAATACGCCGATGCGGCTGCCGCGAAATTCCAGCGGGACAGCGACAACATGTTTGCAGCCCGACCCGAAGTACTGGCTGCCTGAAAGGCTTGCACAAAGAGCCGCATTAGAAGAGTGAAGATTGCCGTCTCGTACCGCATCGCCGCAAACGCCGCAACCCATGTGTACATGCCCTTCACACTCACGGATTTCCGGCGGCAGCCCCACCGCCCCGGCAATGTTCAATTCGCGCCCATCAGGAGAAAAAACCCTGACAGCACCAGCGTTCGCGCCTACTGATCTGATGATGGTTTCAAGAAACCCCTCCAGCAATGCCGCGATCTCGCCACCGGAAGATTCCACAACTTCACCCTCCCCATTCGCAGGAGCACGCGACCCTGCCATCACTTTGGCATGCGCATCGCTATTATTGAGAAACGAGGGATTACTCAAATCATTCACCGCAGGATTGAATGCCCAATTCAAATGGTCAGGCTCTAGTTGCTGCTTGTTACGAGCCTTGCCGCCATATATTACAATTCTCTAATATTAAGTATAACAGAGATTTTTCATACTTGTTGGCAACATAAATCCCTGAAAAATTATTGCATTGGGGACGCATTTTCTTACTAAGCTACCGTTCAAGCAGGTCATCGGCCAATAATTCCAAGCAAATAAAAAACCCCAGGTTTGCACCTGAGGGTTTTTACTTTGTAAGGAGTCTGACGATGACCTATTTTTTGGCTACACGGTCTAGCCCCGCGCTCAAGCGGGCCGCGCCTGCGGCGCGTCGAGGTAGATGACCTACTTTGGCTACGGCCGGGGCGATGCCCCTTAACATTCGCTGTGCGAATG
>JBGPSQ010000129.1:0-8440 GCA_041490205.1 Gallionellaceae bacterium | reverse complement strand
CCCGTGGGACGACTTCGCGCTCAACCACAAGAAGGGCGACAAGGTTAAGGGCCAGATCAAGTCCATCACCGACTTCGGCATCTTCATCGGCCTGGAAGGCGGCATCGACGGCCTGGTGCACCTGTCCGACCTGTCATGGGCGATGCCCGGCGAAGAGGCCGTGCGCAACTACAAGAAGGGCGATGAAGTTGAGGCAACCGTGCTGGCGATCGATGTCGAGCGCGAGCGCATCTCCCTGGGCGTCAAGCAACTGGATGGGGATCCCTTCAGCGGTTATGTCGTGGGCCATGACAAGGGCGCCGTGGTGACCGGCGTGGTCAAGTCCATCGATGCCAAGGGCGCAGTGATCACCCTGGACGGCGATGTCGAAGGCTACCTGAAGGCATCCGAAGTGTCCGCCGACCGCGTCGAGGACATTCGCACCCACCTGAAGGAAGGCGACACGGTGAAGGCGACCATCATCAACGTGGATCGCAAGAACCGCGGCATCAACCTGTCGATCAAGGCCTTGGACAAGGCTGAAGAAGCAGCGGCAATGCAGAAGTTCAGCGCGGATAAAGCACCGTCCGCCGGCACAACCAACCTGGGCGCGTTGCTCAAGGCCAAGCTGGACACCAGCAAGGCCGAAGGACAATAAGCAACTAGAAAGGTATAACGATGACCCGTTCCGACCTCATCGCCAAACTCGCGGAGCGTTACCCCGCATTGCTGGCCAGGGATGCAGAGCTGGCAGTCAAGGTCATCCTTGACACCATGTCTTCCACCCTGGCGCAAGGCGGGCGTATTGAAATTCGCGGTTTCGGCAGCTTTGCCCTGAACTACCGCCCGCCGCGCACCGGACGCAATCCCAAGTCCGGTGAAAAGGTGCAGGTGCCCGCCAAGTACGTGCCTCACTTCAAGGCGGGCAAGGAGTTGCGCGAACGGGTCGATCACCCGGAAACCGGTGCCGTAGCTGGCTCCTGAGCTGTTACAAAAAAACAAATTTTGGCGGCCTATCGCAAGATAGAGCCGCCAATTTTTTGCCTGTTGTGTTATCGTTGCAGGCCGGATAATGCGCGGCTATTGGCCGTTGTTGGCTTTAATCATCGTGAATTCTAGAGTGCGTTAGACATGGAATTTGAACCCTGGATGCTGCTGGTATTCCCCCTGTTCTTCGGCATGGGCTGGCTGGCAGCGCGCATGGACATCAAGCAACTGGTGGATGAATCGAGTGCGTTGCCGCGCTCTTATTTCCAGGGGCTGAACTTCCTGCTGAACGAGCAGCAGGACAAGGCGATTGACGCGTTCATCGAAGTGGTCAAGGTCGACCCGCAAACCGTGGAGCTGCACTTCGCGCTGGGCAGCCTGTTCCGCCGCCGCGGCGAAGTGGATCGCGCCTTGCGCATGCACCTCAACCTGGTCGAGCGCGCCGACCTTGATGGCGATAAAAAGCAGCAGGCGCTGTTCGAGCTGGCGCAGGATTACCTCAAGGCCGGCATCCTGGATCGCGCCGAGTCGCTGTTCCTCGATTTGCGCAACACTACCTATGCCCGGCAAGCGCTGGAATTCCTGCTGGAGATATACCAGAAGGAAAAGGATTGGCTCAAGGCAATCGACATCACGCAGCGGCTGACCGTCGTTACGGGCGAGCCGCACCTCAAGGAAGCCGCGTATTTCTGTTGTGAACTGGCTGCGGAAGACCTCGCCCATCAGCGGGAAGATGCCGCCCGCGACCACCTGGAACAAGCGCTGGAATCCTGGCCGCAACTGGCGCGCGCCACCATCATGCTGGGTGACATGGAGCATGCGAGGAAGAATTTAGCGGGCGCCATCGAAATCTGGCAGCGCATCGAGCAGCAGGATCCGCAATACCTGCCGCTGGTGGCGGAGCGCCTGCTGGGTGCATATCGCGACAGCGGCCATGTCGACGAGGGAATCGCTCTGCTGCAACGCTACCTCGCCAAACACCATTCGCTGGATTTGATGAACGTGATTTCCGCGGCCGTATTGGAGCGCGATGGTCCGGAAGCGGCATACCAGATGGTGCGCGATGAATTGCACCGCAATCCCACCCTGCTCGGGCTGGACAAGTTGCTGGAAACCAGGCTGTTGGGCCTGTCGGAAGAGCGGCGCAGCGATGTCGACCTGGTGCGCAAGCTCCTGCACCAGCGCACGCGCGCCCTGGCCATGTACCGTTGCGACAGCTGCGGCTTCAAGGCGCGCATGTTCTACTGGCACTGTCCGGCCTGCCACGGCTGGGAAACCTACGCGCCGCGCCATACCGAGGAAGGTGGCCAGCCTTTATGACTGACCCCAAAATAATCGTCGCGCTCGATTATCCGGAAGCCGCACCTGCCCTGGCGCTGGCAAAGCAATTGCAGCCCGCGTTGTGCCGGCTGAAAGTGGGCAAGGAATTGTTCACCGCCAGCGGCCCGCAATTGGTGGAGCAGTTGATGCGCAGCGGTTTCGAGGTGTTCCTCGACTTGAAATTCCACGACATTCCCAACACCGTGGCGCAGGCGTGCAAGGCTGCCGCCGCCATGGGCGTATGGATGGTGAACGTGCATGCGCTGGGCGGGCGCAAAATGATGGATGCCGCCCGCGAGGCGTTGGCGAATACGGCGCAGCGGCCCAAATTGATCGCCGTGACGGTGCTGACCAGCATGGGGCCGGAAGACCTGGCCGGCATCGGCATCGAATCCAGCCCGGCGGACATGGTGCTGCGCCTGGCGCGGCTTGCGCATGGGTGCGGCCTGGACGGCGTGGTATGCTCCGCGCAGGAAGCGGCGCTGTTGCGCCGCGAGATTGGTGAGGGGTTCTGCCTGGTGACGCCGGGCATACGTCCGCCGCAGGCGGACATGGATGACCAGATGCGCGTGATGACGCCGCGCGCGGCGCTGGAAAACGGCTCCAGCTACCTGGTAATCGGCCGCCCGATCACCCGCGCGGCCAGCCCGTTGCAGGCTTTGAGGGAAATTTCACAGGAGATCGGAGGCATGAAGTGAACATCCTGCCGTCATTTGATAAGTCGAAAATCCTGGTGGTGGGCGACGTGATGCTGGACCGTTACTGGTTCGGCGATGTGGAGCGCATTTCGCCGGAAGCGCCGGTGCCGGTGATGAAAGTTACCCGCATCGAGGAGCGGCCAGGGGGTGCTGCCAATGTGGCGCGCAACGTGGCGGCGCTCGGCGCACAGTGCATCCTGCTGTCGGTGGTGGGCAATGATGAGGCTGGAACGCTGCTGGAGCGCATGCTCAATAGCCAGCATAACGTGAAGGCCATGCTGCACCGGGACAGCACCATCACCACCACCGTCAAGCTGCGCGCCATCGCGCGCCAGCAGCAACTGCTGCGCATGGATTTTGAAACGCCGCCCAGCCACGAAGTGTTGCGCGCCAAGCTGGCCGATTACTGGGACCATTTGCAGGAAGCCGATGTGGTGGTGCTGTCGGATTATGGCAAGGGCGGGCTCACGCACATTGCCGAAATGATCCGCCTGGCGAGAAAGGCGGGCAAGCCGGTGCTGGTCGATCCCAAGGGCGATGACTATGAGCGCTACAAGGGCGCGAACGTGCTCACGCCCAACCGCGGCGAATTCCGCCAGGTGGCCGGCTCATGGCACGACGAGGACGAGTTGACGAAAAAAGCGGAAAAACTGCGCGCAGACCTGAAGCTGGAAGCGCTGCTGGTCACGCGCAGCGAGGAAGGCATGAGCCTTTATACCGGCGATAGTCAGCCGTTCCGCGTGGCGGCGCAAGCGCGCGAGGTGTACGATGTCAGCGGCGCGGGAGATACAGTGATCGCCACGCTCGCGGTTATGCTGGCTGGCGGCGCTGACTTGCCGAAGGCGGTGATATTCGCCAATCTCGCGGGAGGCATCGTCGTGGGCAAGCTGGGAACGGCTGTGGTCACCCGCGAGGAACTCGTTCAAAGTATGGGAGAAGGGTGAGGGGAGAGGCGGGAAGGGAGCATCCTGTTTTTACCCTTCCACCTTCACTCTCCTCACTTCCCCGATTAAGGAGTCAAACATGTATTACGTAGTGACAGGAGCCGCCGGATTCATCGGCTCCAATCTGGTGAAGGCGCTGAACGAGCGCGGCGAGAACAACATCATCGCCGTGGATAACCTCAAGCGCGCCGACAAGTTCAGGAACCTCACCGATTGCGACATCGCCGACTACCTGGATAAGGACGATTTCCTCCATCACCTGCGCGAGGGATACTTTGACGGCCTGCTGGCAGCCGTGCTGCACGAAGGCGCGTGCTCCGACACAATGGAGGGCGACGGCCGTTACATGATGCAGAACAACTACCGTTATTCGCTGGAGTTGCTCGACTACTGCCAAGAAGAGGAGGTGCAATTCCTGTACGCCTCGTCCGCCTCGGTGTATGGCAACGGCCCGGTGTTCAAGGAAAGCCGCGAGCATGAAGCGCCGCTCAATGTCTATGCCTATTCCAAATTCCTGTTCGACCAGGTGGTGCGCCGCCGCTGGGGCAATCGCACCACCCAGATCGTGGGCCTGCGCTATTTCAACGTCTATGGGCCGCGCGAGCAGCACAAGGGGCGCATGGCATCGGTCGCTTTCCACTTCTTCAACCAGTACCGTGCCGACGGCCATGTGAAGCTGTTCGAAGGCTGCGACGGCTATGCAAACGGCGGGCAATTGCGCGACTTCGTCTCGGTGGAAGACGTGACACGGGTCAACATGCACTTCCTCGACAATCCGGACCAGTCCGGCATATTCAACCTCGGCACCGGGCACGCGCAGAGCTTCAACGACGTGGCGGTGGCGGTCGTCAACACCCTGCGCGCGGAAGACGGAAAGCCCGCGCTGGGTCTGGAAGAAATGCAGAAACAGGAACTGGTGCGCTACATCCCTTTCCCCGATGCGCTCAAGGGCAAATACCAGAGCCACACCCAAGCCGACATGGCCGCGCTGCGCGAGACCGGCTATGACACGCCGTTCCTTACCGTGGAGCAGGGGGTGGGGCGGTATGTGGGTCAGATGCTGGGGAAGTAAATAATGTAGGGTGGATACGGCACGTTGTGCCTTTATCCACCCTACTGAACTGGGGAAGTAAGCGATCAACAGTAATAGTTGCAATGCAAGACCCCGATTGCACCAAATCCATAATCGAATCGGAGCAAGAAAAATGACGGGTGGGATTATTTCACATGCAGACCTTGCAGCCGCAGGACTATGTTACTCGGGAGAAATAAAATTCTTGGAGAGCGATGAGATTGCGCATGTTGAGTGCTTAGTCTTTTTCAAAGAATATAAAGACCTCTGCCGAATAGAAATGCGCGGCGGCTGTTTTGGTGCTTGTTACCATCTCAATAGCCTCGCTGTCCTTCCGCCGCGAAAGAATTCCAATCTTTCTGGAAATACCTACATCTCGAATCCTCGGTATCCCTATCAAAACGACCTTAATACCTCTGTTCAGATTTATCTTCATCAATCCAGTTTTCGTCGACTATCCGATGAAGACGGAGCGCCAGTGCTTTTATTTGACGGAAAGTGGATTGAAAAAAAGACCCGTTGCGGATTCTACGGCTTACTTCGTGGCGTGAGCCATTACCAATCGCCTCCAACTGATGAAGAGGTAAAGACATTTAAGAGCGAGTTTAATTCCTTCCAGATCAAGTCTTGATAAGGAATTTACTTGTCTGTAACTATCAAACCTACTCGAACGCAGTTGGTAAAAGCCTAGGGGAAAAGTTTTATCTGCCCACGCGGTATTGAATCCACGCGGGCACAAAGGTGCGTGCTCACTCTTGGCTACTTAATCTGCGCCTCCACATAAATCTGTCCATCCGTGGTGTATTGGGTGCTGTAATACAGGTTGAGCGTATTGCCGTTGCTAAACGCGAGACTTGCGGCACAGGTATTTTTCCGGATTTTTTCATCCGTGCCGGTGGGGCGGATTCCCTTCATCATCATGCCGAGTCCGGCAATCTGTTTGTCAATTTGATCAGCGTAACCTTTAATAAACGGGCTTTCTGATTTCTTTGCTTCACTGTATGTAATGCTGGGGAGATACTGATGAAGCAATTCATCTTGTATGATTTGTGTGGCGACTTGCATGGCTAGGCTTTGTACCTCGGCGGCGTCGCATTTTGGCGCGCGGGAAACTTGGTTCCCCCACCATATTACCCAAATTGCTAACTGCCAAATTACCGAGGCAAGGATAGCTATAACAAGCGGCTTAAGCCAATGTTTTTTGGGATAGTCCTTACCGAATCGTTCGTTCAGGCAGCGGTTTTGTTTCCTGTTCTCGATGTAGAACCAAGACAGCAAAAGTGCAATGTATCCTCCGATAGCACTGATGCCGAGCATTATGTTATTTGTGACATTTATCAAAACTCCCAACGGAAAAAGCAAAGCTATTGAAGCAATTAACCAGTATTTACTTTTTTTGGCATAAGCTGCTTCGCCTAGCCCCTGCCAGTTCAGATAAGTAAGCCACGCACCAAATATTGGCGTAAACAGCAAGCTCCAATTCGCAACGGCATTGGGATTCCACAATGCTTCTGATTTGGGATGAGACTGGGCGTCGCATTTTGGGCACGTTCCATTCTCATCGGTTTTTGCCCCGCATTTTCTGCAATACATTTGATTCCCCTTTATATATGTGTGCCCTGAAAGCAGGTTTGACTTCGACGTACAATAATTTATGCGCTTTAGTGAGAGGTGTTGAGCAACTTAGCCTCAAGACGGCAGCACAACTTTCTAAATTATAGCCAACGGCAATATCTTACACAATAGCCATTAGTACACAATGGCTATATAGCCGCAAGCTATACAATCCCAAAATGATGGAAAAACGCATCAAGGAATCGCGCATAGCACTGGGGTGGAGCCAGGCGGATCTAGCGCGACGCATGTTTGTCACGCAGCCGTCGGTTGCAGCTTGGGAGTTGGGACGCAAGGCACCCCATACGAAAAATCTGGCGCGACTGGCAATGCTGCTGGGGGTAAGTTTTGAGTGGCTTACCACCGGGCGCGGCAAGATGCACCCTTCCACCACGCTTAGCGCACGAGAATCCGCCGCCGATGACTGGATATTGCCGGAAGAGCGCCGCTTGTTGAGCACCTATTCCCGTCTCAAACCTCAGCAGCGGAAGGCACTGCTGGGGTTTCTGGAATCCTTGGAGTAGATTCCGAGAAATAGTGGGCGTGGAAATTGCTGTCACTTTCAAAATCCATAGGATAGTCTGAGGCGTCCATTAGCCGGATCAGGTTCAGCACCTGGGCTCAGAGTGAATTATTTTCAGCCCACCGAGTTTGGCAACGCGAAGTCGCATGGGTCATGTAAACGCATCGAGAATTCAGGTCTTGCATTAGCAGGAATGCTGCCCCGTTATTTTCTGCTAACCTTGCGCCTCTAAAAATTTTACGCTTTCCCATCATGCAAGAATCTCCCGCCATCCCACGCAAAGTCATCCTCGCCGCCTGCTTCGGCACTTTCATCGAGTGGTACGATTTCCTGACGTTCGCCGCGCTGGCGACTTATTTCGGCGCGCTGTTCTTCCCCCCTGAGAACCAGACCGCCGGGCTGCTGGCGAGCCTGGCTACTTTTGGCGTGGGCATGGTGGTGCGTCCGCTGGGCTCGGCGCTGTTCGGTTCGCTGGCCGACAAGCATGGGCGCCGCCCGGTGTTCATCGCCACCATCGTGCTGATGGGGGTGGCCACGCTGGGCGTGGGCCTGCTGCCGACCTATGCGCAAGTGGGGCTGTTTGCGCCGGTTCTACTGGTGATCCTGCGCCTGTTGCAGGGCTTCGCCATGGGCGGCGAGGTGGGGGGGGTGGCGGTGTATCTCACCGAGCATGCACAGGCTGGGCGGCGCGGCCTGTACACCAGCGTGCTGCAATTGATGGGGCCGCTGGGCATTCTGGTTTCCAGCATGCAGATCGTGTTGCTGCACTATTTGCTCAGCGATGCTGATTTCACCAGCTGGGGCTGGCGCGTGCCGTTCTGGTTTTCCGCCGCGCTGATGCTGGTTTTCCTCAAGGGGCGGCTGGCCTTGCAGGAATCGCCGGTGTTCCGCCAATTGCAGGAGCAGCACAAGGTCGCGCATGCGCCATTGCGCGAATGCTTTTCCGACCGGCGCACGCTGGGGCGCATGGCCCTGCTGTTCTTTTGCGTCTCCGCAGGTGGCTCGCTGCTATTCTTTTCCTCCCAGATTTATGCCGCCGTGTTCCTCAAGAGCGTGGTGGGTCTGGAAGATCAGGTTGCCAAGGGCTTGGTGATGGTGAGCACGCTGGCGCTGGTTCCCCTCACCATCCTGTGCGGCTGGCTGTCCGACCGCGTGGGCCGCAGGCCGGTGATGCTGGCCGGGCTGCTGCTGGGCGCGCTTGCCATCCTGCCCGTGTTCCATGGGCTGCTGCATTACGGCAACCCGGCGCTGGAGCGCTTCAATCGTGAAACCCCGGTGGTGCTATACAGCGATGCCTGCGATT
>JBGPSQ010000128.1:0-8490 GCA_041490205.1 Gallionellaceae bacterium | reverse complement strand
CAGCTTGGCTTCGGGCGTGGCTTCGGCCAGAAAATCGTCAACCCCGGCCTCGGCGGCGATGGCCGCTGCGGTCAGCCGGTTGTCTCCGGTAATCATCACCGTTTTGATGCCCATGCGGCGCAACTCTGCGAATCGCTCCTTGATGCCGCCCTTGACGATGTCCTTCAGTTCCACGACGCCGAGGACGCGCGCGCGCCCGGCTTCGCTTTCCGCCACCACCAGCGGCGTTGAACCGCGCTTGGCGACGTTATCAATGATGAGCGACACTTCATGCGAAATCTGCCCGCCGCGCTCTGCGACAAAGGTGCGCATTGCGTCGGCCGAGCCCTTGCGTATCTGGCGATCGCCGAGATTCACGCCGCTCATGCGGGTCTGGGCGGAGAAATGCACGAAGGTCGCATTGAGCGCATGAATGTCGCGCTCGCGCAGGTTGAACTTCTGCTTGGCCAGCACCATGATGCTGCGGCCTTCCGGCGTCTCGTCGGCCAACGAGGCGAGCTGGGCGGCATCGGCCAGTTCATGCTCGCTGACACCGGAGGCATGCAGAAAACCGGCGGCTTGGCGGTTGCCCAGCGTGATGGTGCCGGTCTTGTCGAGCAGCAGCACGTCCACGTCGCCCGCTGCTTCCACCGCGCGCCCGGAGGTGGCGATAACATTGGCCTGCATCATGCGGCTCATGCCGGCCACGCCGATGGCGGAAAGCAGCCCGGCGATGGTGGTCGGTATCAAGCAGACCAGCAGCGCGATGAGTACCGTGATGCTGACCGGCGTACCCGCCTTTGCCGCCGCGACGCTGAACATCGAGTAGGGCAGCAGCGTGACCGTGACTGCCAGGAACACGATGGTCAGCGCCACCAGAAGGATGGTCAGCGCGATTTCATTGGGCGTCTTCTGGCGCTTTGCATTCTCCACCATCGCAATCATGCGGTCGACGAAGGTCTCGCCGGGGTTCACCGTGACACCCACCACGATCCAGTCGGACAGCACGCGCGTACCGCCGGTGACGGCGGAGAAGTCGCCGCCGGATTCGCGAATCACCGGAGCGGATTCGCCGGTGATGGCGGACTCATCCACCGACGCCACGCCTTCGAGCACCTCGCCGTCAGCGGGGATGGTGTCGCCCGCTTCCACCAGCACTACGTCGCCCTTGCGTAGGTCGGTAGCCGGGACGGTTTCCCATCCCCCAGGGACATTGTTGCGCTCGGCCCCCGAGCGCAGCCCGGGCAGCTTCTTCGCCAGCGTTTCCTTTTTCATGCCACGCAAGCTGGCGGCCTGCGCTTTGCTGCGTCCTTCAGCCAGCGCCTCAGCGAAGTTGGCGAACAGCACCGTGAACCACAGCCACAGGGCCACCGCGAGGATGAAACCGGCAGGCGCCTCGCCCGCGCCGCCCAGCGCCTGAAGCCACAGCACGGTCGTGAGGATGCTGCCGACATAGACGACGAACATCACCGGGTTGCGCCATTGCACGCGCGGGTCGAGCTTACGGAACGAATCCAGAATCGCGGGCTTTACCAGCGCCGGGTCGAACATTGCAAGTTTCTTGTGGGACATTATTTTCTCCTGGCGCTTAATTAGCTGGGAAAAGCACAAGGTGCTCTATCACCGGGCCGAGTGCTAATGCGGGAACATAGTTCAATGCGCCGACCAGCAGGACGGTGCCGATCAGCAACGTGATGAACAGCAGACCATGGGTCGGCATGGTGCCGGAGGTGACGGCGATGCGCTTCTTGGCCGCCAGAGAACCAGCCAGGGCCAATACCGGCACGATGACGCCAAAGCGGCCGAACCACATGGCGATGGCGAGCATGCCGTTATAGAACGGCGTGTTTGCCGACAGGCCCGCGAAGGCGCTGCCGTTGTTGTTGGCGGCCGAGGTAAAGGCATAGAGGATTTCCGAAAAGCCGTGTGCACCGGGGTTGGCGATGCCCGCGACGCCATCTGCAGCCATCACGGCAACGGCGGTGCCCGCCAGCGCTAACAAGGGCGTCACCAGGATTGCGATAGCGACCATCTTCATCTCGTAGGCCTCGATTTTCTTGCCCAGGTATTCCGGCGTGCGACCGATCATGAGCCCGGCGATGAACACCGCCATGATTGCGAAGACCAGCATGCCGTACAGTCCGGAACCTACGCCGCCGAACACGACTTCACCCAGCATCATGTTCCACATCGGCACGAAGCCGCCCATCGGCATGAAGGAGTCGTGCATCGCGTTGACCGCACCGCAGGATGCCAGTGTGGTGATGGTGGCGAACAGGCCGGAATCGGCGATACCGAAGCGCGCTTCCTTGCCTTCCATGTTGCCTGCGCTCATCTCCACGCCGAGCCTGGCAAGCTGCGGGTTGGCCTGCTGTTCATAATGCATCGCTATGACGGCCATGACGACGAACATGATGGTCATCGCGGCTAGCACGGCCCAGCCCTGGCGCGTGTCGCCTACCATGCGGCCGAACACGTAGCACAGCGCGGCGGGGATCAGGAAGATGGACAGCATCTGCACGAAGTTGGACAGCGGCGTCGGGTTCTCATAGGGATGCGCCGAGTTGGCGTTGAAGAATCCGCCTCCGTTGGTGCCGAGCATCTTGATGGCCTCTTGCGATGCGACCGGCCCCATTGCGAGCGTCTGGGTCTGCGTGGTGACGGACTCCATCACCGGATTGCCTTTATCGTCCTTGAGCGGCTGGCCATCCGGTCCGTTCTTCGGATTATCGTACTTCGTGACTTCAATGGTTGTCACGTCCTTGTAGCCGTCGAAATTCTGGATTACGCCCTGCCCAGCCAGGAAAATTGCGTAGACAAAAGAAATCGGCAGGAGCACATAAAGAGTGATGCGCGTAATATCCACCCAAGCATTACCAACGACCTTTACGCTGTGCCGTGCAAACCCCCGGATTAGCGCAATGACGACGACGATACCGGTCGCGGCCGAGAAAAAGTTCTGTACCGTCAGACCCAACATTTGCGTCAGGTAGCTCATCGTAGATTCACCGGCGTAGCCCTGCCAGTTGGTGTTGGTGGCAAAGCTGATGGCGGTGTTGAATGAGGAATCCGGGCTGACGTTTGCCATTGCCTGAGGATTCAGCGGTAGCCAGAACTGCAACCGCTGTAAGGCAAAAACGGCGAGAACGCCGAGCAGGTTGAACAGCAGGATGGCAAAGGCATACTTGAGCCAGCCCATTTCCTCGTCCTGGCGGATGCCGCACAGGCGGTACAATAGCGATTCGAATTTGCCGCCCAGGCGGGCCGTGAATCCGCGCCCTTCCATCACGTTGGCGATATAGGTTCCAAGCGGTTTGACCGTCAGCAACAGAATGATCAGGTAAAGCCCCAACAGGAGCCAAGCATGGGTACTCATGAAAAGTCCTCCGGATAAAGCAGGGCGGCAATCAGGTAAACGAAAAGCGCGACTGCCACGAGCGCACTAATGACAAGCAGCAGGTTCATTTTGAGCCTCCTAGTCGGTTGCAGCCGATGGCGAGTCCCACCAGCAAGAGAAAAAACAGGACGATACCTGTCAGATAGAAAAAATCCATGTTTGCCTCCAGATGTCAGGCGTCCAGCAGATATTTGCTGTCCGGGACACGTTGCATCATAGGCAAGGCGGTTTAAAGATTTTGAAAAATGTAGCGCCCGGCTTGTAAAAACTTTATAAAAATTGTGGCGGGGACGCCGTCAGGATCAGGGCAACAAGGCGACCGCCCCAATCTTTGCGCTGAATGACCGGTCATTAGTGTCAAGACTTGCAAAGATCACAACGAAGATCAAAAGTGGGAGATTTTGCCCATTTTTCTGCCTGAAAAATTGGGCTGGGTTGTATTGCCCTTCTATCGGCAATCAAACGCGAAAAAACACTGTTTTTTGCGTTGCCGTCATCTTTCACGAAGGTCTGAAGGAGCTTCTTCGATAATCCTGTCTGTTAATCGGGAGCGCCACATGCATGCGGTGCACAGAATTATCTTGTCGGAAGAGAGCGTAATCATGAAAACATCGTTATTTCACAACGATGTTTTGGGGACGCGCTCGACACGATGAGCGTGGGCACTGGGAACTACTATATCAATCCCCCAAACTCCGCTTTTGGCCCATTGCAGGCAGCCGTGATTCCAACAATGGGGAGACGGTCACCGTAGAGCGACGGGTTCGCGCCTTTGCTCAATCCCTTCCGCCAGGCAGGCAGCGCTCATCGCGCAGCGTTGCGCCCATTCGCTCAGCATGAGTTTGTGCTGGCCGTATGCGGAAAAGCTAGCCTTGATGTTGAAGACGCTTCCGGTAAGCTGTTCGATGCGGTGGGCCTGGATGATCCCTAGGTCGTTGCGATAAGTCGTGTCGACTATCATTGCGCCTGTATCGAGGGGCACGAAGGCAAGCACAATGGTTAGCGCATTCAATACAGGTGACACGGACTTGATGTCGCGCAGGCGGATGTCCACATGCAAACGCGACGCGGATTCCCGCGTCCCGAAAAGGCCCATGAGCTGCACGGTCAGGTCTGTACCTAGTTGCTCCTGCTCCGCTTTCTGTTCCGCGGCCAACGACGGTGGTGTCTGCACCTCCACATGATTAAGTGCGAATGCCCCGAAGCGCGTCGGATTGAACCCAGGCCGGGCATAGAGACGTACAAATTTGTCCCGGTGAATGAGAATCAGCCCCGCATCGGCGTCAGCCTGGCTGCGAGTGCCTTCCGGCAGCCCGGCGCACCCCGTGAGCAGGCTCAGACATCCCGCCACGATAATCGCTTTGACCCTAATCTCCATCCTTCACCTCCCCGTTCGCCAACAGCCGAGGCACCATCCAGGTGATACCGTGCTTTATGACTTCCCAACCCCTGTCGTCCTGGATCGGAATACCGCTCCACATTGCAGTCCGCCGCGCGCGCACCAGGAGATGCTGCACTCCGGCAATGACGAGACTGATGTTGATATTGAGTTCGAGCGCATTTCGGTGATCTTCTCCGCCCAGCGCCCGAGCGACCTGCAAGCCCCACTCTTCGCGCACCTCGTCCAGCACTTGTGACAAGGCATTGGGGGCATCTATCTCCATCGCCAATATTTCGATGGTCAGCGGGCGCTTGCGCAAGGCATCGATGAACCGCAAAAGAAAAGCCGTCAGCAATTCCTTTGCAGGCTTGTCGCGTAGCGTTTCCGTGTCTGGAAGTAGCTCCTCAATACTGGGCCAAAAGTTCCCGCGTTTGCCGAACGCACGCAGCAGTTCTGGCAGCCCGCCGAAATACCGGTAGATAAGCACCTTGTCCACGCCGGCCTGGCGGGCAATCTCGTTGACGCCCAAGGAGGCGAACCCGTCTCTGGCCAACACCTTTTCGACCGCGCCGAGGATTTTCTCTTCCGTAGCGGTCCTGTCTCTTGCGCGATGCGCTGCAACTGTCTTTGGCTTCCCCGCGTTCTGCTTGTCAGTGCTCATACTCCCTCCCTCACGAGGTCGCTCAACTTTCTGCGCGGGGTCGGCGAAACAGCAGGCGCATAACCGATGCGCGCCAGCATCTGGATCGTGTCTTTATCCGGGGCCGTCCCCAGGTCTTCGTGCAAGCCCAAAAACTGAGAGCGCATTTCCGGGTATTCCTGCAATGCCTGGGACATGGGGTGCAAGGCAATTCCCGCCGCCGTGGCCGCAAGTTGCATGCGCACGAAGGCGCGGCCCGCTTCCACCTGCTGACGCCGAGTATTGCCGCGCGTCTTTAGCCACACCCAGCCCATGGCCGTATTGGCCTGCGCATCGACCTTCGCGCGCATACGCTCAAAAGCGAGCGAGTCTGGCGCAGGCACTGTATCGCGGGGGAACAGACCAATTGCCGAGGCGATCTCGGGCACGATCCCGGTCACGCTCAGGCCGTCGCGGTGCGCCTCAATTTCCCATGCCCCGACACGAGTCAGGCGCAGGCTCTCCAGCATCGCCCCTTGCGTTTGCTGCTCCACGAGCCATGCCGCCGACGCGCGCGTGCGCAACCTTGCGACCCTGCCGGTATCCAGTGTTCCGGTCGCCTCGATTCCGGGGCGTTCCGCAGCGGATACGATGGCAGCAAGGTTTTCAGCCGATACGGCGCGTTCCAAGTCAAATGGAAGCTTGTTCGAACGCCTCCGCAGCACTTGTCCAAACAACGGGTCATTGACTGGCTGACCCGAGCGTGAGAACGACAACTTCGCAAGCGGCCTGTCATCCACCGAATTAGACGGGAATTCGCCTTGCGGAAACAGCGTAACCTCAACCGAAAAGCCATCCGCTTTTGCCGCCATGATCAATAGTTCGATGAAGGTACCATGACCGATCACGATCTGTCGGCTATACGGGTCTGTCGCCGGCAACAAACGTTGGTGGTCAACATAAAGCGTCAATTCATCCCGGTTTGCCGGTATATAGAGCAGCCATGGCTGGATGTTGTGCGGGTTCGGCGCAAGGATTGCATACCCGAGCCAACAAAGCCTGCTGTCCTGGGACTTGGGCGGGCCGAGCCAAGCCTCCCTTACCGAAGGGCTCACAGTCGCACACCCAACCTGCCCCACGGCGACACCCACCAGAATACCGCCGCCGACCAAACGAATGAAATCCCGCCTGTACATCGTTTACCCCCTCACGCCACGCCACTGTCACCGTGCGGTGACTATATGCCGGGAAAAGGGCTGGGGTCAAGTGATTTTTGCGTTCATGGGTGATAAGTTGTGCCGGATTGACCCGCTCTTAGCACGTGAAATGCGCCAACTAACTGGAAATTCCTCGTGTCGGAAAATATGGCGGTCATGAAAACCTCGTTATTTTCCAACAAGGTTTGGGGGATGGCGCGCCCGAACGGTTAAAACTGGGCACTGGAGGGCGGAAATCCTACTGCCGTAAGACGTTTCGCTTCCGCTCCTCGGCCATGGCCGACTATTTAGTTGTTTGTGGGGGCGTCTGCTATATGCGTGTTACCCGCCATCTCGGGCATTGCATCTAACTTCCGTAGCGTGCCCTTAACTGCCGTAAAGTTCTAATATTACGCTGCGCGAAAGCGGACACAATGTTTCGTGTAGCCCGGATGCAGCAGAGCGGAATCCGGGAAATAGTGCTAAGTAGGCCACCCGGATTCCATTGCATTTCATCCGGGCTACGCTTGCCAAGCGTAAAGCATGTTTTTTGTCCATAATCTTAGGCAGCTATTTCTGAGATGGTTTTTCTATATTCGATTCTGTCATTCCATAGACCACATACCGTTGAATATATGCTGTGGTCAGGGTGCTGGAGAGTTATATCCGCCATTCGAGCGAAAATAAAACCAACGCGTGTCCCATTAAAGAATATATCTGTTTTAATGGGGGTGGCACCCCAATCGTTGCAAGCGCGGAAGACTCTTATATCACGCCTTGGAAATGAAACGACCGCTTCACATTCGGGAAGCGTTTTGATGAAATTTATTGCGCCGCCAATGATTGTTTGAGCCATTCTTAGGTTTCGCGGTATTAATTCTCTTTTGGCGATGAGCATTCCAATTTTATGGAAATTTTTGATGCCACTTCTCTTTAGAAATTGTACAGATTCAGGCCATGCAGAATAATACGCATCGTCGGGCGAGATATAATCTATGTTCTGCCATGTAGATGACATGACTCCTATGATCTGAGACTCATTTCTGAGTACATAGAAATAGCTCTGCGACTCGAAAATATGGGGATCTAGCTGCCGGCCAATGCTTTCTAAAAAACGGCTCCATTCGCTCATCCAGAAGTCGCGTAATTCATGCATGTCATGACATCCTTGTTCATAAATTTCCAGTTTAAGTCGCACGACCTTCCCCTTTCTGTGGTGGCGAGGTAAATATTTAGCCAGCGTAGCTCGGATGCAGCGAAGCGGAATCCGGGTAATGCAGACGCATCAGGCATCCCGGATTCCATTACATTTCATCCGGGGTACGCTTGCTCCCCTATTTTCGCTGCCGTAAAGCTGCCCTTGCAAATGTCAGCAAATGGGTGCGGTTTCAACCTGTCGAGGAAAGCGGACGTCAAGGGACATTTTTTCCGAGGCTTGGGCTGCATGCAATGAAGCCCAACATTCACCGCAAATTTGTTGGGCTTCGCTTGCTCGGCCCAACACGAGCTTAGCTGTTAAAAAGCCGCCAAGAACAATGAACCCAGGCGATTTCCGGTCGTGTCACGCGTGCCGTTCCCGGGATTTCGCATGCCGCTACCAATACAGCTCGGCGCTGGCGGGTGCGCCCCGTCCTCCCGCCGCCAGCACACGGCCAGAGGGCAGCAGCGTCGCGGTGTGGTAAATGCGAGCCGTGGCGAGGCTGCCCGCCGCCGACCATGTGTTGGTCGCCGGGTAGTACAGCTCGGCGCTGGCGAGTGCGCCAGCCGTCCCATTTCCTCCCGCCACCAGCACCTTGCCGGTGGGCAGCAGCGTCGCGGTGTGATGAGCACGCTGCGCAGCCATGCTGCCGGTGGTGGCAAAGGCGCCGGTGGCCGGGTCGAACAGTTCTGCGCTGCTCAGTCCACCACCCCCGGCGAT